>JAESUC010000100.1 GCA_016763285.1 Pseudomonas sp. | reverse complement strand
GCGATCCAGGCTGCCCATGACCGGGACATGCTGGTGGTCGCCCTGACCGGCAGGGACGGCGGCGCCATGGCCTCGCTCCTGCTGCCCGAGGATTCCGAGATTCGCGTGCCCGCACGCTCAACGGCGCGTATTCAGGAAGTTCACCTGCTGGCCATCCACTGCCTCTGCGATCTTATCGACCGTCAGCTGTTCGGGAGTGAAGAATGAAAGCCCTCATCTGTCTGTTATTGATTGGCGCCCTGACCGGTTGCGGCTCGATACTGTCGGCCACACGCGACACTCCCATCGAAAGCAACAAGGGCACCCGCACCATCGGCAGCACTATCGATGATCAGCTGATCGAAACCAAGGCTGCGGTCAATATCGCCAAGGCTCACATCGATCTCGAACGCGAAGCGCGGATTACCGTGATCAGCTATAACGGCGTGGTACTGCTGACAGGACAGGTGCCCCGCCAGGACCTCAAGGAACTGGCAGGATCGGTAACCCAGCGGGTGCAACGTGTAAAGGTAGTGCACAACGAACTGACCGTGGGCCCGCCGCTGCCGCTCCTGGCGCGCAACACCGACGCGCTGATCACCACCAGCGCCAAGACGCGCCTGCTGGCCGACAGCGCGATTCCCGGGCGCCGCATCAAGGTCACCACGGAAGCGGGGATTGTCTATCTGCTGGGTCTTGTGCGGCGCAACGAGGCCGAGCTTGCAGTCCAGGCAGTTCAACAGGTTGGTGGCGTGCAGCGCATCGTCAAGCTGTTCGAATACATAGACTGAGACAGCCGCCCATGACGTAAAAAAACCCGGGTTCGCTGACGCTGACCCGGGTTTTTTATGGACTGCAGTCGATGGCTACTTCACCACTTTCAGTGAAGGTCTCCCGCTCTTGTCCGATTTCGTCGCAGCGGGGCCTGAGGTGGCACCGGTGTCAGGCTCGTCCGATGGCGGCACTGGCGCAGGCTCAACCTCGAATACCATTCCCTGCCCGTTCTCGCGGGCGTAGATCGCCATGACAGCCTGGGCGGGTATCCATACCTGCTGGGCCACACCGCCGAAGCGGCCATCGAAGGTAATACGATCGTTGTCCATTTCCAGATGGCGAATGGCATTGGGCGACAGGTTGAGCACTATCTGCCCTGCCTCGACGAAAGCCTCCGGCACACTGGTTTGCGGATACTGGGCATTGACCAGCACATAGGGCGTGCAGTCATTCTCCAGTATCCATTCATAGAGGGCGCGTACCAGGTAGGGTCGGCTTGAGCTCATCTGAGCCATGCGGGCCTCCTTTGGGTGACTCCGTGGGTGACTGGAAAGATTTACTGCATTTCCTTTTCAGCTGCCGAGAGGCTGCCAAGGAACCCTTCACGCTGGAAAATGCGATCCATGTAATCTAGCAATGGCTTGGCCTGCTTGGGCAGCTCCACGCCCAGCACGGGCAGACGCCATAGAATCGGCGCAATACAGCAGTCGACCAGGCTGAACTCCTCACTCATGAAGTAAGGCATTTCGGCAAATACCGGAGCAACACCGATCAGGCTTTCGCGCAGTTCCTTGCGCGCCTTGACGGCGGCGGCAGCTGGCGTCTTCGGATTGCTGATGGCATCCACCAGTCCGCACCAGTCGCGTTGCACCCGGTACATCAGCAGACGGGTATTGGCGCGAGCCACCGGGTAGACCGGCAACAGCGGCGGATGAGGAAAACGCTCATCCAGGTATTCCATCATGATATTCGGCTCATACAGAGCAAGGTCCCGGTCCAGCAGGGTCGGAACGCTGTTGTAGGGGTTGTTTTCCGCCAGCTCATCCGGATGGTTGTCAGGCTCGACATTGATGACATCAACTGTGACGCCCTTTTCTGCCAGCACGATGCGTACACGGTGACAGTAGTGATCCTGCGGATCGGAGAAAAAAGCCATCGAGGAACGCTTGTTGGCGGTAACGCCCATAAATCAACCCTCATCCTGTAGCGGATTGCGGTAACAACAAAGCACGCGAATGCGTGTACATGAAAAACGCCGACCCATTCAGCCTGCGCATACTGCCAGCCGGGATTATACCCCAGAAACGACAGCGCGCCCCAAAGGGCGCGCTGTTTTCATCAAGGAATCTGATGATCAGTGCACATCTCTCCAGTATTCGCGCTTGAGCAAATAGGCAAATACGAAGAAGAAGGCCAGATACAGCAGGACATAGGTCCCGATGCGATGACGTTCGAGCTTGATCGGATCACCCGAGTAGGCCAGGAACGCGGTCAGGTTGCGGATAGTCGTATCGAACTCTTCCTCACTCTGAACGCCAGTACCCTCGACCACCTTGAGCACATCGCAACGCTCATCCATGACCACTTCACCGGTCAGCGGATCCTTCTGCACTGTGCCATTCTCTTCAACCGGCATGGCCTTGCAGCCGATCACCTGGCGACCCTGCAGCTCTTCGAGAACGTTGGGCATACCCACATTCGGGAACACCTTGTTGTTCACGCCCAGGGGACGGGAAGGATCTTCATAGAACGTCTTCAGGTAGGTATATACCCAGTCTTCACCACGCACGCGAGTGACGTTGGTCAGATCAGGCGGCGCAGCACCAAACCAGCGCTTGGAATCTTCCGGGCGCATACCGATCTTCATGTGGTCGCCGATCAGGGCCGATTCCGGAAACACCAGGTTCTCCATCATCAGCTCGGGCGGAATACCCAGGTCGGTGGCCACACGCTCATACCGCTGGTACTGGGCAGAGTGGCAGCCCATGCAGTAGTTGACGAACGTACGGGCGCCATCCTGCAGCGACGCCTTGTCGCGCAGATCGATATTGGCCTCCTCGAGCGGAACGCTGCTTGCAGCGCCCAGCACGACCGAGGGTACAAGGGCGAATACCAGTGCAATCAATTGCTTTTTCATTAGCCAGTAACCCTCTCTGGAACGGGTTTGGTCTTCTCCATGCGAGTGTAGAACGGCATCAGCAGGAAGAAGGCGAAATACAGTACGGTACAGATCTGTGACAGCAATGTGCGGAAGTCAGTACCCGGAATTGCACCCAGAATCCCCAGGATCACGAAGGAGATGCAGAATACGACCAGCGCGACCTTGCTCATCCAGCCCTTGTAGCGGATGGAGCGTACCGGGCTGCGGTCAAGCCAGGGCAGCACGAACAGTACGGCAATCGCGGCGCCCATCGCCAGCACACCCGGGAATGCCGAGCCACCGATGGCCGGAACCGCCCGCAGGATCGCGTAGAAGGGCGTGAAATACCACACCGGTGCAATGTGATCAGGAGTCTTCAGCTGGTTGGCCACCTCGAAATTCGGGTGCTCCAGGAAGAAACCACCCATCTCCGGGAAGAAGAACACCACCACACAGAATACGAACAGGAAGACCACTACGCCCACAATATCCTTGACGGTGTAGTAGGGATGGAAGGCGATGCCGTCCAGCGGCTTGCCGTTCTCGTCCTTGTGCTTCTTGATGTCGATACCGTCGGGGTTGTTGGAACCCACTTCGTGCAGCGCGATGATGTGCAGCACAACCAGCCCCAGCAGCACGATCGGCAGGGCAATCACGTGCAGTGCGAAGAAGCGGTTCAGGGTAATACCGGAGATCAGGTAGTCACCACGCACCCACTGGGCCAGATCAGGACCGATGAACGGAATGGCACCGAACAGCGAGATGATCACCTGGGCACCCCAGTAGGACATCTGACCCCATGGCAGCAGGTAGCCCATGAAGGCTTCGCCCATCAGCACCAGATAGATGGTCATACCGAACAGCCAGATCAGTTCACGCGGCTTCTGATAGGAGCCGTACATGATACCGCGCAGCATGTGCAGGTAGATTACCGCGAAGAAGGCGGAAGCGCCGGTGGAGTGCATGTAGCGCAACAGCCAGCCATATTCCACGTCGCGCATGATGTATTCGATCGATGCGAAAGCGCCTGCGGCGGAGGGCTCATAGCTCATGGTCAGCCAGATACCGGTAACGATCTGGTTGACCAGTACCAGCATGGCCAGGGAACCGAAGAAATAGAAGAAGTTGAAGTTCTTGGGCGCGTAGTACTTGGTCAGGTGGTCTTCGACCACCCTGTTGACCGACATACGCTCATTAATCCAGCTGTTCAGCTTACCCATCAGACAGTCTCCGGATCCAGGCCTATGACGATAACGTCATCAGACTCGTAATTATGGGGGGGCACGGGCAGGTTCAGCGGTGCCGGCTGGCCCCGGAATACCCGACCGGACATGTCATAGCGCGAACTGTGGCACGGGCAGAAGTAGCCACCCTTCCAATCCTGACCCATGTCCGCAGAAGCGACTTCCGGGCGGAACAGTGGCGAGCAGCCAAGGTGTGTGCAGATGCCCATCACGACCAGAATTTCCGGCTTGATGGCTCGGGCAACACCGTCTACGTACTCGGGCTGTACCGCAGATTCGGACTGCGGATCAGCCAGCAGCTCGTTCATTTCCTCGAGAGTCTGCAGTGCTTCCTGGGTGCGCCTGGAGACGAACACCGGCTGCCCACGCCACTCGGCGACGATCTGCTGACCGGCCTCGAGCTTGCCGACATTTACCTTTACCGGCGCGCCAGCCGCTTTGGCCCTCGCGCTCGGGAACCACGATCCAACGAAGGGTACTGCTACCCCCACGGCTCCGGCTGCACCCACAACACTTGTGGCTGCCACCAGGAAGCGACGCCGGCCGTTGTTTACGCCGTCATTACTCATCCAGTCGTCTCCCATCTCAGCTGATTCGGGCTTTTAAGAGCCCTTTTAAGAGTTTTAATCCGCTTGCACAAAATGAATCCGATGGTAATGAAAAACCCCTTTTTTGACAAGGTGAACTATCGTCAAACAACCTTGCCAAATGAGCGCAAACCATCGAAAAACGGGGCGTTGCCGCCCCCTCATGCCTTTAGCGGCATTTTGTCGCACAAACAAAAACGCCCGGCTCCATGAGGATGCCGGGCGCTTTCTGGAAAAGTCTTGCGACTTAACGCTTGGAGTACTGAGGACGCTTACGCGCTTTACGCAGACCCACTTT
>JAESUC010000099.1 GCA_016763285.1 Pseudomonas sp. | reverse complement strand
AAGAAAACAGTCCCTATAATACGCCCCACAATGCACTCGTAGCTCAGCTGGATAGAGTACTCGGCTACGAACCGAGCGGTCGGAGGTTCGAATCCTCCCGAGTGCACCATTTAAGAAACCCACTGGTTATCCGGTGGGTTTTTTTTTGCCCGGCGTTTTGCCGCTCACGTGCTGGGGCAAAACGACGGGCTGAAATGAAAGCCTGCTAGGCTTTCAGGGTGGGTGCCGGTCTGCATCCTGTTCATGCCGCCCGTTCAGTGTCTTTGTCCGCTCACTGCGCCTTTCAGGGAAGCCAGCCATGCCTGTACCGAACAGAAAATCCCCCGAAAGCCTCCAGGATCGACTGGAGCAGGTCATGGATCTGCTGCATCAGTTCGAGCAGGCTGAGGCTGCAGCGGATGATGGCGCCGACAGGCCGCTGGAAGAGATACCCGGCCGTGACGAACTCCAGCAGAAGCTGGAGGAGCTGCACCCGGCCGATGTCGCCTACATCCTTGAGTCGCTCCCCCTGGAAGAGCGACTGACGGTATGGCAACTTGTCGGCACCGAACGCGACGGCGAGGTGCTGCTGGAAGTGTCCGATGCGGTGCGCGAGACGCTGCTGGCGGACATGGACAACCAGGAAATTATTGCTGCGGCGACGAATCTGGATGCTGACGAGCTGGCCGATCTGGCGCCGGATCTGCCGCGGGATGTTGTCCGCGAGCTGATGGATACGCTGGATGCCCAGCAACGCGAACGGCTCAAGTCGGCTTTGTCATTTGACGACGATCAGGTCGGCGCACTGATGGATTTTGACATGGTGACGATTCGCGATGATGTCACCCTGGAGGTCGTCAGTCGCTATCTGCGCCGGTTCGAAACCCTGCCGGATCATACCGACAAACTTTTTGTGGTGGACCTGCAGGGGGTGCTCAAGGGCGTCCTGTCGATCAAGAAGCTGCTGGTGACCCCGGACGACCAGTTGGTGGCTGATGTGATGGCCACAGACCCGGTGATCTTCTATCCCGGCGACGATGCCGGTGAAGCGGTGCAGGCCTTCGAGCGCTATAACCTGGTGTCGGCACCTGTCGTGGACAGCAAGGGCAAACTGCAGGGGCGCCTGACCATCGAGCAGATGCTCGATTATATCCGCGAAGAAAACGAGACCGATGCACTCAATGCCGCCGGCCTGGTAGAGGAGGAAGATATCTTCGCCTCGGTCTGGAAGTCCGTGCGCAACCGCTGGGCCTGGCTGGCGATCAATCTGTGTACCGCTCTGGTTGCGTCGCGGGTCATTGGTCTGTTCGAGCACTCGATCGAGCAGCTGGTCGCCTTGGCAGCCCTGATGCCCATCGTCGCCGGCGTTGGCGGCAATTCGGGTAACCAGACCATCACCCTGATCGTGCGTGGTATTGCCACCGGTCAGGTGCAGATGGCCCATGGCGAGCGGCTGTTGCGCAAGGAAGCCGGCGTGGCGCTGATCAATGGCCTGGTCTGGGGCGCGGTGCTGGGTGTGATTGCCTGGTTCCTGTACTTCAATATTCCATTATCAATCGTCTTGATGTCGGCCATGGTGCTCAACATGATGCTGGCGGCCTTCATGGGGGTGGTCATCCCGCTACTGCGCATGCGCATGGGCGGCGACCCGGCGCTGGGCTCCAGCGTGTTGATTACGGCCATTACCGACAGTGGCGGCTTCTTTATTTTTCTGGGCCTGGCGACGCTGTTTCTGTTGTAGACGAATGTCGCCTTGTTTGCCAAAAATGTCACATCAGGCTACATTAGCCCGGTTTTGCGAGCAGAAAGGATAGTGTGCCGGCGGCAGATTATCCCTTCTGTAGGGCTTGCGGTGTGACAACCCAGCCAATCTTGCCGAAGGGCATCACGGATGCACCGCACTTATTTGCAGGAGAGAAAATGACTTCGTCCGAACTGGTAATGGAAGGTGTGGAACTGATGGCGCTGGGCATGGGCTCAGTGTTCGTGTTTCTCATACTTCTCGTGGCGGTGACCACCGCCATGTCAGCGTTTCTCAGCCGCTTTTTTCCAGAAGCTCTGCCGGTCCCCAAGGCGCCCAAGCGCGCCAAGCCGGTAACCGGTAATGCCGTCGATCAGGAAACGATCGCGGTGATCGGGGCAGCCATACAGCAACATCGCAGCCGTCGCGGCTGACACACCCATTTTGCGCGTTTTTCTACTTAAAACTACAAAGGCCATAACACTATGACCGATACCAAGCAGCAGCCCTTGGGCATAACGGATGTCATTCTGCGAGACGCCCACCAATCCATCCTTGCTACCCGCATGCGTCTTGACGACATGCTGCCGATCGCTGGCAAGCTCGACCAGGTAGGTTTCTGGTCGGTGGAGTCCTGGGGTGGCGCTACCTTTGATGCCTGTATCCGCTATCTCGGTGAAGATCCCTGGGAGCGCATCCGCGAACTGAAAAAGGCCATGCCCAATACCCGCCAGCAAATGCTGCTGCGCGGTCAGAACCTGCTGGGTTATCGTCATTACGCTGACGATGTCGTCGAGAAATTCGTCGAGCGCGCTGCGGTCAATGGCGTGGACGTATTCCGTGTGTTCGACGCGATGAACGATCCGCGCAATATGGAAACCGCCATCAAGGCCGTCAAGGCACAGGGCAAGCACGCCCAGGGCACCATCGCCTACACCACCAGCCCGGTACACACCCTCGAGATGTGGGTGGATCTGGCCAAGCAGCTCGAAGACATGGGTGCTGAGTCGCTGGCAATCAAGGACATGGCCGGTATTCTCAACCCCTACATCGCCTTCGACCTGGTTACCCGCTTGAAGGAGACCCTGAGCATTCCGGTACACATGCAGTGCCACGCCACTGCAGGGCTGTCCACCGGCGCCATCATCAAGGCAGCCGAGGCCGGCATCGATAACGTCGACACGGCTATCTCCTCTCTGTCCATGACCTACGGCCATTCGCCGACCGAATCGATTGTTTCCATCTTCCAGAACACACCCCGTGATACCGGTCTTGACCTGGTGCTGCTGGAAGAATGTGCGGCCTATTTCCGGGAAGTGCGGAAGAAATACGCGAAATTCGAAGGCAGCCTCAAGGGCGTCGATGCGCGAATCCTGATTGCTCAGGTGCCTGGCGGCATGCTGACCAATATGGAAAACCAGCTCAAGGAGCAGGGCGCCGAAGACAAGTTTGATCAGGTGCTGGCCGAGATTCCACGTGTGCGTGAGGATCTGGGTTTCATCCCGCTGGTCACGCCTACCTCGCAGATTGTCGGTACGCAGGCGGTGATCAACGTACTGACCGGTGAGCGCTTCAAGTCGATTACCAAGGAGACCGCAGGCATCCTCAAGGGCGAGTACGGCGCAGCGCCGGCCCCGTTCAACAAGGAGCTGCAAGCCCGCGTTCTTGACGGTGCCGAGCCCGTGACCTGCCGCCCGGCTGATCTGCTCGAGCCGGAGATGGACAAGCTGACCGCCGAACTCAAGGGCATCGCCCAGGAGAAGGGGATCAAGCTGGCAGCCGACGAGATTGACGACGTGCTGACCTACGCCCTGTTCCCGCAGATCGGTCTCAAGTTCCTCGAGAACCGCGGCAACCCGGATGCGTTCGAGCCCGTGCCGACCGGCAAGGAAACCGTCGCTGCCAAACCGGGTGAGGCCGAGGTGTACACCGTTACCGTCAACGGCAAGGACTTTGTCGTTCAGGTGGCCGAGGGCGGTGATATCACCGGTATCAAGCCGGTCGGTGGTGCCGAGTCCTCGGCGCAGGCCGCTCCGGCTCCGGCCGCAGGTGGTGATGGCGAGCCGCAGAAAGCGCCTCTGGCAGGTAACATCTTCAAGGTGCTGGTGGATGCCGGTGACCACGTGGAAGAAGGGGATGTCGTGATCATTCTCGAAGCCATGAAGATGGAAACCGAAGTGCAGGCATTCAAAGCCGGCACCGTGGGCAGTATCAACGTCAAGGTGGGCGACGCAGTCAACGTCGGCGATACCTTGCTGACCATCGGCTGAGGGGAATTGAATGGATAATCTTCTTCAGCTCTGGGCGAGCACGGGTATCTTCAAATTGGAGTTTGGCCAGATCGTCATGATCCTGGTGTGCCTGGGCATGATCTATCTGGCAATCCGCAAGGGTTTCGAGCCGCTGCTGCTGATTCCGATCGGCTTCGGCGGTATTCTCGTCAATCTTCCCGTCGCTGCCATGGGTGATCCGGGCGGACTGCTGTACATGATCTATCAGGTTGGTCTGCCGACAACCATTTTCCCGCTGCTCATCTTCATGGGTGTGGGTGCGATGACCGATTTCGGTCCCATGCTGGCCAATCCGCGTACTCTGCTGCTCGGTGCCGCGGCCCAGTTCGGTATCTTCGGTACGCTTCTCGGTGCGTTGGCGTTGACTGCCTGGGGCATCCCCGGCTTCGAGTTCTCGCTCAAGGAGGCCGCGTCGATTGCGATTATCGGCGGTGCGGATGGCCCCACCTCGATCTTCGTGACTTCGCAGTTGGCGCCCCATCTGCTCGGACCGATTGCAGTCGCTGCCTACGCCTACATGGCGCTGGTGCCGATGATCCAGCCGCCGATCATGCGTGCGCTGACCAACGAGAAGGAGCGGGCGATTGTCATGACCCAGCTACGCCCGGTAAGCAAGGCCGAGAAGATCATCTTCCCGATTGCCCTGTTGTTGCTGGTCGCGCTGCTGTTGCCTTCGGCTGCTCCGCTGGTGGGGATGTTGTGCTTCGGTAACCTGATGCGCGAGAGCGGTGTCGTGGAGCGTCTGGCCGATACCACGCGCAACGCGCTGATCAATATCGTCACCCTGGGACTGGGCTTGGCGGTGGGTTCCAAGTTGTCTGCCGAGTCTTTCCTGCAGCTCACCACTCTTGGCATTCTGGTGCTGGGTATGGCGGCGTTCTGTGTGGGAACCGCTTCCGGTGTAATGATGGCCAAGCTGATGAACGCTGTCAGCAAGCAGGCGATCAACCCATTGATCGGTTCGGCCGGGGTATCTGCCGTTCCTATGGCTGCCCGGGTATCCAACAAGGTCGGCCTGGAAGCCAATCCGCAGAACTTCCTGCTGATGCATGCCATGGGTCCGAACGTGGCGGGTGTTATCGGTTCGGCAGTGGCGGCAGGTATTCTGCTGACATTCGTCGGCTGACAGCCCGATCGTCACCCACAAAAAAACCGCTCTCCGAGAGCGGTTTTTTTTGCCGGGATACCGGGCTATGTTATCGCTGGTCCGAATGCTTCTGCATGGAACGGACAGCTCAGGAAACGTTCTCTTCGCCCGGCAACAGGGCCAGCAGTGCATTCTGCTGACGCCGGGTCATTTCCCTGAACCGCAGCAACAGCTCGCGCTCGGGATGGCTCAGGCTGTCCATCTGCTGATCGTTGAGCATCTGGCGCGAGGGCTGATCCGGGAGAGTCGGCAGATCGAGCAGGCTATGTTCGAGGCGTGCGATGATTTCGGAGTTCATGCTCCGGTGATGCTGCCGCGCCACTTCGGCGATATGTTCGCGCATGCCATCTGGAAGGCGAACGACGAACTTGTCGGCGGTGCGGCTGGTGTAGTGTTGAGCTGTTTTCATATTGGGCAACATTGATCGTCTGGGAGAATGAACGCGACTGGCCATAAGCACTACGCCAGATTGCCGGCTGCCAGTATAGCGCGATTAACAGACATCGCAGCTAGTTCTGAAGCAAGCACTCAATTTTCAGATTTCTTTATACGCGCTTTGTTCCACTGTTGTCAGCTCATGCCAAAAAAATGCCTCCGTTTTGTGACGCATTTCCGGCACATGACCCTATGCAAGCGCGTGGCGCACGCTGGGGTAAGCTGGCCAAGCGGCTGATCGATCAGGTAATATGCGGCGCGTCACGCCATTGAGCGCGTAACCCAGTAGTAAAGCAGTATGTTCAACCCCTGCAGTGCGCTTGTAGCTCAGCTGGATAGAGCGACCGCCTCCTAAGCGGTAGGTCCCGGGTTCGAATCCCGGCTCGCGCACCATTCTGCCACGTCGCATTTTCTGCCCTTACTGACGGGTCTGTCCTTCACCGCCTTTTCTTCGGTGCTATCGCACAACCAGACATCCTGGCCCCGCAGTGTTCATTACTCCAGGCTGGTCAGGTAGGCCGCCAGGGCTTCCAGCTTTTCCTGGCCGAGAACCTCGAAGCGTGGCATTACCACGCCCGGTTTGATATCGCGGGTATGGCCAATCCAGTGGGTGAAACTCTCCGGGGCCATGGGCAGGGTGCCGGCGGCCAGGCTCAACCGGCTGCCTACATGGGTCAGATCAGGACCCCGTTGGCCGTCAGCCGCGGTGCCGCGGATCGTATGGCAGCTGGCGCAGCCGTTGGACATGAACACGCGCCGACCTTCCCTTGCTTCAGGCGTTGTCGGCGTGTGTGCGGGCTGCGCCTGGGCTGCCAGCCATTGATCGAATGCCTGCTGCTCCATGACCTGTACCCGAAAGCGCATGAAGGCATGGGAGGTGCCGCAATATTCGGCGCAGGCACCCTGGAAGGTTCCCGTGCGTGTCGGTTCGAGCAGCAACCGATTGGTGCGCCCCGGAATCATGTCTACCTTGCCCCCCAGGGCCGGTATCCAGAACGAATGAATGACGTTGGTGCTGGTCAGCTCGAACAGCGCCGTCCTGCCAACGGGCAAGCGAATTTCATTGGCCAGTTCGACGCTCTCACCGTTGTCCGTCTGGTAATGCACCCGCCACCACCACTGCTCCCCGGCAACGCTGATCCTGATGTCGGTCCGCTCTCCCTCCCCGGGGCGCGTCTCGGGCATTATCGACAGCCCGAAAATCAACAGCGCCGTCAGCACCAGGGCCGGAAACACAACGCCGCCACCGATAATCAGCCACTGGCTTTTGACCGGCTGGTGTTTCCCGGGTCTGACCTTGATCACGTAACCGGCCAGCGCAACCACACCGATCCAGATCAGCATGCCGCCGCCGAACATCCACCAGAACAGCGAAGCTATGCGTTCGGCCTGTATGCCGGCGGGATCCAGGATCGACTGCGAGCCCGCGCAACCGCTCAATGACAGCAGGAGCACAATCAGGCAGATGCGCAGGGGCAGGTGAGTGCTTCGGGCTGTGGGGATCCAATCCATGTTCCGGCCTTTCTGACGATTCACAGAGATGGACAACTGCAGGACCGAAAAGTTGGCCATGACGAGTTGGGGATGGCACCGAAAACCGGTCTGGATTGGTGCGCCCGCCGCGTGGCTGTGCCCGTTTGCGGGCGCGCAAAGGTTGTCAATTGGACCATCGAGTAACGTAAATGTCGCAATTGAATACGTATTTCAGGGAAAAAGCGCTCAGGATGCACTTAACTGTACTGGTACAGGCCTTGCAATGGCTTGAGGGACTGTGGACTGGCAGCGTGCCAGGCATCTTGCGCAATGCGCGGGATGTTCTTCTTTCCCCTGTGACGGTTTTGCTGTCATTGTGGCTCCAGCCCGCGAGGGCCCGCCAGGGAGAGTGAGACTCCATAATAATTATTCCAATCTGGAGAAGTTCAATGAAGACGGTAAAAACCACCCTTGCAGTATTCGCCACCGCTGCCGCGCTGGGCGCCAGCAGCTTTGTGCAGGCAGGAGCCACCCTTGATGCGGTAAAGAAAAAGGGGTTCGTACAATGCGGCATCAGTGATGGTCTGCCCGGGTTCTCCTACGCGGACGAGAAGGGCAACTATCTCGGCCTGGATGTGGATGTTTGCCGCGCCATGGCGGCCGCACTGTTCGGCGACGCGAGCAAGGTGCGTTACAGCCCTCTGACCGCCAAGGAACGCTTCACCGCACTGCAATCGGGCGAAGTGGACGTATTGTCGCGTAACACCACCTGGACCAGTTCGCGGGACGCCAGTCTGGGCCTCAACTTTGCCGGCGTGAACTATTACGATGGCCAGGGTTTTCTGGTCAACAAGAAACTGGGTGTGACCAGTGCCAAGCAGCTGGACGGTGCCACGGTATGCATCCAGGCCGGTACTACTACCGAGCTGAACGCGGCGGATTACTTCCGCGCCAATGGCATGAGCTTCACCCCCATCACCTATGACACGTCCGACGAAAGCGCCAAATCGCTCGAGTCAGGCCGTTGCGACGTACTGACTTCCGATCAATCCCAGCTCTACGCCCAACGTATCAAGCTAGGCTCCCCGGATGACTATGTCGTGCTGCCCGAAGTGATCTCCAAGGAGCCACTGGGTCCGGTCGTACGTCACGGCGACGATGAGTGGTTCGATATCGTGAAGTGGTCCCTGTACGCGATGCTCAACGCAGAGGAAAGCGGTGTCACTTCGGCCAATGTCGAGGAAATGGCCAAGAACCCGCCTAACCCCGACGTGGCTCGCTTGCTCGGCGTCGAAGGCGAGTACGGCAAGGAACTCAACCTGCCGAAGGATTGGGCCGTGCAGATCGTCAAGCAGGTGGGCAACTACGGCGAGAGCTTCAGCCGTAACGTGGGTGCCGGCAGTGAGCTGAAGATCGAGCGGGGCCTGAATGCCCTGTGGAACAACGGTGGGATTCAATACGCACCGCCGGTGCGCTGATACTCCGGACGATCAGCCCCCGCGGCTGATCGTATTGTTTCGCTGATGTGAAGCCCTCGCCTGCGTGGCTGGCGGGGGCTCGCGAGAGGGCATCCATGCAAACTGCTGCAAAAACGCCACGGTCGAAGGGTTCAATCTGGACGGATCCGAAGGCACGGGCCTGGATCTTTCAGCTCGTAGCCATTGCGGTTGTCGTGGCCCTGGGCTGGTTTCTGTACAGCAATACCATGATCAATCTGGAAAAGCGCGGCATCACCACCGGCTTCGCCTTTCTCAACAATACCGCCGGTTTCGGCATCGCTCAACACCTGGTCGAATACACCGAAACCGACAGCTATGGTCGGGTTTTTCTCATCGGTCTGCTCAACACCTTGCTGGTGTCGATCATCGGGATCGTGATGGCGACCCTGCTGGGGTTCATTCTGGGCATAGCCCGGCTGGCGCCCAACTGGCTGATCAGCCGTCTTGCCACGGTCTACATAGAAACCTTCCGTAATATTCCGCCGTTGCTGCAAATCCTCTTCTGGTACTTTGCAGTGATGCTGTCTCTTCCAGGTCCAAGGCAGAGTCTGGGCATCTTCGAGAATTTCTATCTCAACAGCCGCGGCCTGTATGTTCCCGCACCGAGCGTGTCCCAAACCTTCGGCCTGTTTCTCGCCGCTCTGGCGGTCTCGATCATAGTGATCGTTTTCGTGGCACGCTGGGCAAAGGCGCGCCGCGAGGCCACGGGGCATATCTTCCCCGTCGCTCTGGTATCAATCGCTATTCTGCTGGTGGTGCCCGGCTTGGCGGTGGTCATTGCCGGCAGCCCGCTCAACTGGACCGCACCGAAACTGACCGGCTTCAACTTCACCGGCGGCTGGGTCCTGATTCCGGAGTTGATCGCCCTGACCCTGGCCCTGACCATGTATACCGCCGCCTTTATTGCGGAGATTGTGCGTGCCGGTATCCAGTCGGTCAGCCACGGTCAGACCGAGGCGGCCAGTTCGCTGGGTCTGCCGCCGGGTCGCATATTGCGTCTGGTGATCATTCCCCAGGCGCTGCGGGTGATCATTCCGCCACTGACCAGCCAGTATCTCAACCTGGCGAAGAACTCCTCCCTGGCTGCTGCCATCGGTTATCCGGAAATGGTTTCGCTGTTTGCCGGTACCGTGCTCAACCAGACCGGTCAGGCGATTGAAGTCATTGCCATCACCATGAGCGTTTATCTGGCCATCAGTATCAGCATCTCCATGTTGATGAACTGGTACAACAAGCGCATTGCGCTGATCGAGCGGTAGGGACAGCCCATGCAGACTCACCAATTCAAACCTGATCTTCCGCCGCCACGCCAGAGTGTCGGTACCATGGCCTGGCTGCGCGATAACCTGTTTTCCAGCTGGTTCAACACGCTGCTGACCCTGTTCGCCGTCTACCTGATCTGGCTGATCATTCCCCCCTTGCTGCAATGGGCCCTTATCGACGCCAACTGGGCCGGTCAGACGCGCGCCGACTGCACCAGCGATGGCGCCTGCTGGGTCTTCATCAAGGAGCGTTTCGGCCAGTTCATGTATGGGTTCTATCCGGCCGAGTTACGCTGGCGCGTCGACCTGACAGCCATTCTCGCGATCGTCGGCGCCGCTCCGCTGTTCGTGTCCGCCATGCCGCGCAAGGCGTTCTACGGCATCGGCTTTCTGATCGTCTATCCGCTTGTGGCCTACTGGCTGCTGCATGGTGGCCTGGGCCTGGAGGTGGTGCGTACCAGCCAGTGGGGCGGCCTGATGCTGACCCTGGTGATCGCCGCCGTGGGGATCGCCGGCGCGCTGCCGCTGGGGATCGCCCTGGCTCTGGGGCGGCGCTCCGACATGCCGACCATCCGGGTGATCTGCGTGACCTTTATCGAGTTCTGGCGCGGCGTACCGCTGATCACGGTGCTGTTCATGTCATCGGTGATGCTGCCGTTGTTCCTCCCGGAAGGCATGAGTTTCGACAAGCTGATCCGGGCCCTGATCGGCGTGATCCTGTTCCAGTCGGCCTATATCGCCGAAGTGGTCCGCGGGGGTCTGCAGGCGATCCCCAAGGGGCAATACGAGGCGGCCGAAGCGATGGGGCTGGGCTACTGGCGGATGATGGGGCTGGTGATTCTGCCCCAGGCACTGAAGATGGTGATCCCCGGCATCGTCAATACCTTCATCTCCCTGTTCAAGGACACCAGTCTGGTGATCATCATCGGTCTGTTCGACCTGCTCAACAGCATCAAGCAGGCCACCACCGACCCCGCCTGGCTGGGAATGGCCACGGAGGGGTATGTGTTTGCCGCCCTGGTTTTCTGGATTTTCTGTTTCGGCATGTCCCGCTACTCCATGCATCTGGAGCGCAAGCTGGATACGAGCCACAAGCATTAGGAGCAAGAACATGAGCGAAGCAAAGGCAGAACCGGTCATCGCCGATCGCATGATCGAGATGGCAGGGGTGAACAAATGGTACGGCACCTTCCATGTGCTCAAGGACATCAATCTGAATGTGCGCCAGGGTGAGCGGATTGTCATCTGTGGGCCTTCGGGGTCAGGCAAGTCCACTACCATCCGCTGTATCAATCGCCTCGAGGAGCATCAGCAGGGGCGTATCCTGGTCGATGGAACCGAGCTGACCCAGGACCTCAAGCACATCGAGGCGGTGCGCCGCGAGGTAGGCATGGTGTTCCAGCATTTCAATCTGTTCCCACACCTGACGGTACTGCAGAACTGCACGCTGTCGCCGATGTGGGTTCGGCGCATGCCCAAGGGCAAGGCCCATGAACTGGCCATGCATTATCTGGAACGGGTCAAGATCCCCGAACAGGCACACAAGTACCCGGGTCAGCTCTCCGGGGGGCAGCAGCAGCGCGTGGCGATTGCCCGAGCGTTGTGCATGCAGCCGAAGATCATGCTGTTTGACGAACCCACGTCCTCCCTCGACCCGGAAATGGTCAAGGAGGTGCTCGATACCATGATCGGTCTGGCCGAAGACGGCATGACCATGCTCTGCGTAACCCACGAAATGGGCTTCGCCCGGACGGTCGCCGACCGGGTCATTTTCATGGACCGCGGCGAGATCGTCGAGGAGGCCGAGCCGAATACATTCTTTACCAACCCGGTGAACGAGCGTACCAAACTGTTCCTCAGTCAGATCCTGCACTGAAATCGGCCCCGGCGCAGCGCCTGCCGCGTCGAGGGCACCTGTTGCCGCCAGGAGGTGCCTGCAACCTGAGCGAACCGGCGCCTCATATTCGGTTATACTTCCGGTATTGTTAGTGTGACGCCTGCAGGCGAGTCTGCGCGCGCACCATGGAAGGAGCTGAATGTCGATGGACCAGACTATCGTGCCCGGCCGTTCGGGCAGTGGCAGGCCGCAGTTCTGGCAGTTGGCCCGACGGTGTTGCCAACTGGCAGCAGCGGTCGATGTGGCCTTCTTTTTCCTCTTTCATCTTCTTGGCTCTCCCATCCTGGCCTGGATCAACGTGATCAGCGTAGGCATGTACATGCTTGCCTTCTGGTTGCTGGGTACACGGCACAATGGCCCGGCGATCGTTCTGATATGGCTCGAGGTCATCATCCATGCGGCTCTCGGGACGCTTCTGATTGGCTGGGACAGCGGTTTTCACTATTTCCTGCTGATGTTCATTCCGGCTCTGTTTGCCGGTATGCAGCGGCGCAAAGCCTGGGTCGCGGTGGGCGCGTTGTGGAGCTTTTATGTTGGCCTGTATGCGCTGATGTGGTTTGTCGAGCCGCTGCAGCCGATCTCCCAGGGTGGACTGCTCGGTGTGTTCCTGTTCAATCTGACCGTGGTCTTCTGCATGTTCAGCTATCTGGCGCTGTTCTATGTGTCCACCGTTTCGGCGAGCCAGAGGGCGTTGAACCGTATGGCGACCATCGATGCCCTGACCGGGCTGTTCAACCGCAGGCACCTGGCGGAGCTGGCCGACAAGGAAATTGCGCGCCACGCCCGTCATCCCGACCAGCTCAGTTTTCTGCTGCTGGATGTCGACCACTTCAAGCAGTTCAACGACAAGTACGGGCATGACACCGGCGATCGGGTTCTGGCGCGGGTCAGTACCGTGCTGGCTCAGACATTGCGCGAGCAGGACTTCATTGGCCGCTGGGGTGGTGAGGAGTTTCTGGTGGTACTGCCGGGTACCGGTCTGGTGCAGGCCATACAGACGGCCGAGCGAATCCGCTGTGCGGTAGAGACCCATTCCTGGGTCTTCGAGGACCTTGAGGTCTCGGTGACCGTGAGCGTCGGTGTCAGCCAGTATCGTGCCGGCGAGGACCTCAGCGCCGTGGTAGCGCGAGCCGACCTTGCTCTGTACGAGGGCAAACGCCTGGGTCGTAACCGTGTCGAGGTGGGGGCAGTCGAACCCGTCTGATACCCCTCATCGCTGTTGTGTGGCGCTTTGCTGCCGCCGCCAGGCGCGCAGGTAAAGCCGCGCCGGCAGCCGGCGCAAGGTCCCGGGCAGTCGTCGATAGAGCGGCGGGAATACGCGGAGGAACAGGTCCCAGCGCCGCTGATCTGCCGCGGTCCATGGCAGACGATACAGGGCACGTAGCTGTGGGCCGATCAGTGCGCGCGAGGCCAGCCGCTGTAAGGGCAACAGCATTTTCACATACCATGGGGCTGACGCCCCGGCCAGCAAGGCATGGACGTAGTGACGCACGCTGTCCGATACGTCGGCCTGCGCCATGGTGGCCTGCCAATAGTCTTCAAAGGCGCGGCGGTTGGCCGGCCAAAGCGCTTCCGGCATCTGCAGGGTCGTGCCGTAGAGGGCTGCGGACCGGTACAGATCATCGTGCTCCTGTTCGCTCAAGGGGCTGCAGAATATCTGTTGCAGCTCCTCGGCGCCCCGGTAGAGGGTAGCAGCGACCCACAGCTGCAGCCGGGGATCAAAGGCGCTGTAGGCGTCCGAGCGGACCGGTCCATGGGCCCGGTTGACATGGCGTGCCATGCTCCGGCGCTCCTCTTCCGTACCCAGCGACAGTACGTAGATGTAATGCATCGTGCCATGCAGCCGGCCCATGGGGTCATCCAGGGTACGGCTATGTTCACTGACCCCCTGACCGACCCCCGGTTGGGCCATCTGTCGCAGCACCGCCGCACCCGCGCCGAGGAAAATGAAGGCTTCGCTGCTGATCTCGGCCAGGGCGGAATCGGGCATGCAATGAACCTTCCGGGTAAGGTGAAAAGAGAGGTCCCCTGGCTGTTTGACCACAATCGCTGGGCGGCATTCAGGAACTTTGCCCCTGATCGTATTTCGAAAGACACGGGGCGCCAGGGCTGGGGAGGAGTCTGCACTGCGCACCTTCGTTGACCCGTTGAGAAGGGAGTTCATTCAGATGACAATGCATGCAATCCATTTCGTCGGTCCGATCAACTCGTCCGTATCCGGGCAGTTCATTCGCAAGTGCTCCGATGCCGTCAGCCAGGGAGCCACTGAGCTGCTGGTCCAGATCACTACCATGGGGGGCGAGTGCAGCTATGGTTTTGCCCTTTACAACTTTCTCCGGGCCCTGCCCATCCCGGTCAATACCCACAACCTGGGCACGGTCGAGTCGATGGGCAATATCCTGTTCATGGCCGGGGAGCGTCGCACTGCCTGTCATTACAGCAAGTTCCTGATTCATCCTTTTCACTGGACGCTGCACGGTTCGATAGATCACGCCAGGATGGCCGAATATGCCATGAGCATGAACTACGACCTGGAGCTATACAGCCAGATCATGCTGGAGCGTACACAGGGGGCGGCTGAAACGCTGGCGGTACGAGACTATCTCAAGGCTGAGCCGCGCATGTTGAGTTCGGCGGAAGCTGTCGAGACGGGTCTGATCCATGCTGTTGAAGAGCTGGAACTGCCAGCGGATGCCACCCTTTCCTGCGTACATTCCTGAGCGCGGCCATGCGCATTTCTATTCCTCGCCGTTGACTCCGGCATCATCCGGCAGGGCCTCGGGCTCTTCTTCGTACTGCTTTTCGGTGTCGACATCATCCGGACTGTCCAGTGGGTCCTGGTTATCGGGCATGCTGCTGCAGGTCATCCTCGAGTAGGCGTGCATTTCAGTCCTCCAGGTGCTGTGTGGGTCCATGTTCAGGCTAGCATCTGGCACCCGGCTTGCCAGCGGATTCATCCCGGCAGAAACAGGCCGAGAACCACCCCATAGGTGATCTGGGCGACCAGGGTGCTGGCAGGGGTACGGTAGCCATAGTTCAGGCCGAAGAAACCGGGCGGCTCCAGGCGCCGCAGATGGGTCGGGCCATCATATTCAGTGGCCATTCGCGGGTGCAGGTAAGGCATCACCGGCAGCATGACCGCGAGCAGAAAGATGCCATGGAACAGGCCGATGAGCGCACCTGCCCACCAGGTGGCCACTGTCAGGGTGAAAATCGCCGCATAGAGAAAGGCAAAGCACCAGCCCCCGACCAGATAGAAACCGAATCCCAGGATATGCGCCCAGCTGCGGTCGGCGGTAAACAGAGTGCCGACCAGAAACGGCAGGCTCAAGCGCGACAGCCCCAGACGCTGACTGCCGTACAGCATGCTGGTCATCAGCATGGTGGCGACCAGGCCCCAGAGCAATATGAGCGATATGTCCGGCATCCGCCCGATGAGGTTCATGCACTGTCCTCCCGTCTATCATCCAGCGCGCGCTGCAGCGACAGTGCCGCGGTAATCAGGCCGACATGACTGAAGCTCTGTGGGAAGTTGCCAATGGCCTGCCCGGTGGTGGCGTCGATTTCTTCGCCATACAGCCCCAGATCGTTGGCATAACCCAGCAGTTGCTCGAATCGCTCTGTTGCCTCGTCGAGTTGCCCGGACCGGGCCAGCGCATCCACTGCCCAGAAGCTGCAAATACCGAATGGATGTTCCCGGCCCGGCAGCCTGTCGAAGGCGTCCCGATAGCGGTACACCAGAGCACCGCGCGACAGGCGGGCATTCAGAAAGCGCAACGTCCCCAGCATGCGAGGATCTCCGGCCGACAGATACCGCAGGCGCGGCAGCAGGAACAGACTGGCGTCGGCCAGGCTTGAATCGAATGTGGCCACGTAGCTGTTGACTCTGGGGCAGAAGCCCTCGGTTTCGATGGCTTGCGCGATTGCGGCACGCTCTGTTTCGAAGCGTCTTTGCGGCACGCTGACTGCGCCCTGTTCGGCCATTGTCAGCAGGCAATCCAGGGCAGCCCAGCACATGACCTTCGAGTGGGTGTGGTGCCGCGGCTCGCCGCGAATCTCCCAGAGGCTCGAATCGGGCTGTCGCCACTCCGTGCATACCTTCTTGCCGAGTCTGACCAGCATCCGAAAACCGTCCCGACTGATTCTGCCACCGCGCCTCGAGTAGCTTGTGGCGGCCAGGATGACGCTGCCATAGATATCAAGCTGCCGCTGATTCCAGGCGCCGTTGCCGATGCGTACGGGGCGGGAGTCGCGGTAGCCGCTCAGATGAGTCAGCTCCACTTCCGGAACCCGAGCCTCGCCGTGCACGTCATAGAGGACCTGCAGGGTGGGCAGCGTCAGAGCGGTCGCGTGCAGCAACCAGCCCATGAAGGCGTCCGCTTCGGCCCGATAGCCGAGATCGAGAAAGGCGTCGACCGTCAGCGAGGCGTCGCGTAGCCAGCAATAACGGTAATCCCAGTTGCGCTCGCCACCGGGATCCTCGGGAAGGGAGGCGGTTGGCGCTGCAATCAGCGCACCCGACAGGCAGTAGGTCAGCAGCTTGGCCGTCAGCGCACTGCGTACCACGGCTTCGCGGTAGGGGCCGTGGTAATCGCAATGGCGTGACCACTGTTGCCACCACTCTACCGTCGCCTGCATCCGGCGGGCGGCATGGATTCCCAGGGGCATGATCACCGCTATGTCATTTTTCACGTAGGTGGCTGACAGGTAGCGGGTCTCGCCTGCGGGCAGCACCCAGTTACCGAAAAGACTGCAGCCATCGTCAGACAGCTCGAGGGGAATGTCGGTGTGC
Organism: Pseudomonas sp.; assembly: GCA_016763285.1. Lineage (GTDB taxonomy): Bacteria > Pseudomonadota > Gammaproteobacteria > Pseudomonadales > Pseudomonadaceae > Halopseudomonas. Next base: position 24,425 of record JAESUC010000099.1, on the reverse strand, counting down.
AATAGCAGCAGGTGGTCGCGGAATACGCAGGCCCAGCCGAGCTTGCCGTAGCGGTGCAGGCGGACCTTGGCGCGGGCGTAGTCGGGTCGCGGAGCGTAGGTGATTTCCAGGGGCACATCGGCCCCTACCGCCTCAACCCGGCGCAAGAGTTCACGTTGTGCAACCAGCTGAGGCTGTTCCAACGGATCGGGGATGGTCATGGCATCGGTCAGTCTGAGCTCGGCAGGCTGCGCAGATGCCTGCAGAGCAAAGCGGGTCTGTAGAACGTTGCTGTCGGCAACATAGCTGCGCTCAGGGGTAGCCGGGCAGGCCGGGCGCACGGTGAAATGCCCGCCCCGTTCGCGGTCCAGCAGCGCGGCAAAAAAGGACGGACCCGAAAAGTGAGGCAGGCACCACCATTCGACCGCGCCGTTGCGTCCGACCAGGGCGGCGGTCCGGCAATCACCAATCAGACCGTAGTCGTCAATTCGCGGCCAGTGCGGATCGGCTGCGCATGCAGTGTCGGGTTCTGCCATCCGGGCTCCTTCTGCGGATCCTGCTGCATCGGTTTCGATCTCCAGTCGACTGGTTCCGGGAGGCAAAGTTTCACGCAACTAATTGGGCCCCGTGGGGTACTAACCCACACAGCTTTTGAATCCCAGCACAGGAGAGCAGTCATGTCCGGTCTCACCCTGACAGGGCAACGGGCCCTGATCACCGGAGCCAGTTCGGGTATCGGTCAGGCGACAGCCTGCGCATTCGCCAGGGCAGGCGCTGCGGTCATCGTCAACTATCTGTCCGATGATCAGGAAGCCCGGCAGATGGTCGAGGACATCCGTCGTGATGGCGGCACGGCCTATGCCGTCCAGGGCGATGTGAGTACCGAGGAGGGCTGCGAGACCCTGTTCGCGCAGGCCATGGAGAAGCTGGGTGGGATCGATATCCTGATTGCCAATGCCGGAGTTCAGAGCGACGCAGCCTTTACCGCCATGTCCCTGGAAGACTGGCGCAAGGTGATTGACGTCAATCTGACCGGACAATTTCTTTGCGCCAAGGCAGCGGTCGAACAGTTTCGCCGGCAGGGACTGGATACGCAGCGCTCCCGGGCGCTGGGCAAGATACTGTTCACCAGCTCGGTGCATCAGGCGATTCCCTGGGCCGGTCATGCCAATTATGCGGCGGCCAAGGGCGGGCTGAAATTATTGATGCAGACCATGGCCCAGGAGCTGGCGCCGGAGAAGATACGCATCAACGCCATCGCGCCGGGAGCCATCAAGACCCCCATCAATACCGAGGCCTGGGACAGTGAGGAGGCGCGCCGGGAACTGCTGGAGCTCATTCCCTATGGCCGTGTAGGCGAGCCGGAGGACGTGGCCCGGGCCGCGCTTTGGCTGGTTTCCGATGAGTCGGATTATGTTGTGGGCACCACGCTGTTTATCGACGGCGGCATGGTCCTGTATCCCAGCTTCCGTGAAGGGGGCTGATCTGTCCGCTACCATCCAACAGTCATCTCCCTGGCTTGCCATTGCAGGCCAGACTCTCCTGACATCCGGAAAAAGTGATCTAGCCTGATGCCCCACAGTAAACAACTATCGGCCAAGACCTGGCTGGACCGCCTGGAATGCTCGTCCTTTGCGTTACCCCTGCTGTTCGCACTCTCGATGGCCGAGACGTTGATCGTACCCATCCCGATCGAGACCATTCTCATCCCCTGGATGCTCAGCCATCCGGAACGCCGCTGGACCATCGCCACCGTGGCCCTCGCCGGTAATATCACGGCGGCGGCAATAGGCTACTGGCTCGGGGTCCTGGTAATGGATCAATGGGGCGATACGCTGATCGGTCTCGCTGGTAGCGCCGACTCCTATGAGAGTTTTGCCCAGCAGGTGCGGGAGAACGGCTTTAGCGCAATCGTTGCCGTGGGTGTGACGCCAACGCCCCTGCAGATCGCGATGCTCGCGGCAGGGGCCGTGGGCTATTCGTTCGTCCTGTTCTTACTTGCCGTTACATTATCGCGGTCGCTGCGTTATTTCGGTCTGGCGCTGCTGGTGCATTTTGCCGGAGACGCGGCACTTGGGCTCTGGCGCCGATATTCGCGGCAGATCGGTATCGCCTTGCTGGTGCTGGCAGCGGTCTGGCTCTGGTTCGCTTTCCGCTGAGCGCGGAACCTGCCTGACGCAATGCGGTCGAGAAGGGGGTAAGGCGGCGGCAAGAGGCCGCCGCTGTCCAAGCTGAAAAGGATCGAGAGATGGGCTTTTTCCAGCGTGCGTTCGTGGTCGCCGCTCTGCTCGCCCTGGTCGCCTGTGGTGAACAGCAGGCGCAGGATTCCCGGCCACCGCCAACGGTCGAAGTGACCACCCCCGAGCGACAGTCCGTGCCCAATATCATCGAGCTGCCCGGCCGTGTACAGGCGTTTCGGATAGCAGAGATTCGTGCCCGTGTTGACGGCATCGTGCAGGAACGTCTGTACGAGGAAGGCACGCCGGTGGAGGCCGGAGAGCAGCTGTTCCAGATCGATCCGCGGGAAATGCGCGCCAATCTGGAGGCGGCGCAGGCACGGCTGGCGCGTGCACGGGCCACCGCCGAGAACGCGGCGCAGGATGTCGAGCGTTACCAGGGGCTGGTCGAGAAACAGGCGATCAGTCAGCAGGAGTTTGATACCGCCCAGGCGCGCTTGCGCACGGCGCGGGCTGATGTCGAGCTGGCCGAAGCCGAAGTCCAGTCGGTCGAACTCAACCTCGGATATACCAGTGTGGAAACGCCCATCGACGGTATAGCAGGGCGCGCGGAGGTCACCGTCGGCGCGCTGGTACGGGCCGCAGAAGGTACCTTGCTGACACGGGTCGAACAGGTCGATCCGGTGTATGTCACCTTCTCGCAATCGAGCTCCGATCTGCTGCGCCTTCGCGAGCAGATAGCCACCGGTGAACTCGAGTTTGCCAGCAACCAGAAGATCCCCGTGGCTTTGACACTGGAAAACGGCGAGGAATATCCGCACACCGGCTATGTCGATTTTCGCGCCATGTCGATTGAGCGCTCCACCGGTACCGTGCAGGCCCGGGCGCAGGTGCCCAATCCCGACGAGATCCTGCTACCCGGCATGTTTGTCAGGGCACGGATCAGCGCCGGGGATCTGACCGATGCGCTGGTCATTCCGCAGCGGGCAGTGATCATGCAGGACCAGGGTGCCAGCGTCATGGTGGTAGGTGAGGATGGCGCTGCCAGCTCGCGCAATATCGAGGTGGGCAGCATGCGTGACGGAAACTGGGTGGTGCTCGATGGCCTCGAGTCCGGTGAGCAGGTCATTGTCAGTGGCTGGCAGGACTTGCGCAGCGGGACCCAGGTGCAAACGGTGCAGGCCCGGGACAAGAAGCAGGAGCAGCAAGCCGGCGGTGAGGCTGCACCGTGACGTCGACATTTTTCATCCGGCGGCCGGTCTTTGCCTGGGTACTGGCGCTAGGCCTGCTGCTGGGTGGTTTTATCGCCCTGCGCGCACTGCCGATCGAACAGTATCCCACCATTGCCCCGCCATCGCTGAACATCAGTGTGACCTACCCGGGAGCCGATGCCTCGGTTCTGGAAGCCAATGTGACCCAGGTGATCGAGGAGGAGCTCAACGGGGTCGACGGTTACCTGTACATGGACTCCACCAGCCGATCCAACGGGACGGCCTCGATCGAGCTGGTGCTGCAGCCGGGCACCGATATCGACGTGGCGCAAATGGAAGTTCAGAACCTGCTGAGCCGGGTCGAGCCACGCCTGCCGGAGGAGGTAAGGCGTCAGGGAATCAGGGTGTTCCAGGCCTCCTCCAACTTTCTGCTGATCATTTCCATGCTTTCGGAAAGCGGCGACATGAGCAGTCTGGAGCTCGGTCACTACGCAACCACCAACGTCGTCAACGAACTACGCCGCGTCCAGGGTGTGGGCGATATCCGCGAGTTCTACACGCCCTATGCCATGCGCATCTGGTTCAATCCCGACCGCCTGGCCAGTTTCGGCCTGGCCGCCAGTGACGTGCTGGCGGCGGTGCGTGCGCAGAACAGCCAGGCCGCAGGCGGCGCCCTGGGCGATCTGCCGCTGAGTGAAGGGATCGAAATACACGCGCCGCTGGAAACCCGAGGCCGCTTGCGCACGCCGGAAGAGTTTGGCGAGATCATACTGCGGGCCGAACCGGACGGCTCGGTGGTGCGCCTGCAGGACGTGGCGCGTGTGGAGCTGGGCGCGCAGAACTATGCCTCGCGCAGTGAACTGAACGACCAGCCCAATGCCGGTCTCGCCGTACAGCTGGCTCCGGGCGCCAACGCGCTCGAGACCGCCGAGGGTGTGAAGCAGCGCATGGAGGAGCTGGCCGAGGCCTTTCCGGCAGACATCGACTGGATGGTGCCCTACGATTCCACGCCGTTCATTTCCAGTTCGATCGAACGGGTGCTGTTGACGCTGGTGCAGGCGATCGGGCTGGTAGTGCTGGTGATGCTGCTGTTTCTGCAGAACTGGCGCACCATCGTGATCCCGACCATCGTGATCCCCATTGCCCTCGTGGGCACCTGTCTGGGCCTGTGGCTGGTAGGCTTTTCCATCAACCTCTTGAGTCTGTTCGGCATGGTGCTGGCGATCGGCACCCTGGTGGATGATGCGATCGTGGTCACCGAGAACGTCAAGCGGCTGATCGACGAGGAGGGGATGAGCCCCTATGAGGCGACAGTCGAAGCCATGGGGCAGGTCAGTGCTGCCATCGTCGGCACGACCCTGGCGCTGATTGCGGTCTTCGTGCCACTGGCTTTCTTTCCCGGCTCCAGTGGCGGCATCTACCAGCAGTTCGCGGTCACGCTATCGATTGCGGTGGCGATCTCCACCTTCCTCGCCCTGACACTGACTCCGGCGCTGTGCGCCACCCTGCTGCAGCCGCGCAAGGACAACGACGAGGAGGAAAGCAAAGGCTGGAGCAAGCGAATATTCAGCCCGTTCAACCGTTTCATGGAGCGTACGACCGAGCGCTACCATGGCGCTGTCGGTTACGTGCTTGGCCATCCACTCTGGTTCCTGCTCGGGTTCGCTGCGCTGCTGGTGCTCGTCGCGTTTCTTTACATTCGGATGCCTACCGCGTTTCTGCCCCAGGAGGACCAGGGCTCGGTGATGACGGTAGTCCAGGCGCCGCCTGGCTCGACGATCAAGTCGACAACTGCGGCGATGGATCAGGTTAAGGCCTTCTTTGCGGATAACCCTGCGGTCGAGCATACCCTGGCGGTATACGGTTTCAGTTTCTTTGGTCAGGGCCAGGCCCACGGCATGGCCTTTGTGCGTCTGCTGCCATGGGAGGAGCGGGATCAGCGCGCGCCGGCGCTGGTCAATGAGGCGTCAAGGGCCTTCTCGCAGATACGCGAAGCCCGGGTCTTTGCTCTCAATCCTCCGTCGATTCCGGCGCTGGGCGTGGCCGGCGGCTTTACGTTCAAGCTCGAGGATCGGGGCAACAAGGGCTATGAGGCCTTGCTGCAGGCGCGCAACCAGTTGCTGGCAGCAGCGAGTCAGAGTGAGATTCTGGAAAGCGTGCGTCCCGAGGGTGCGGATCAGGCGCCCAAGCTGCAAGTGGACATAGACCGCATCAAGGCCCGTGCGCTGGGTTTGTCCATCGCCGAGGTCAACGCCAGCCTGAGTACCGCTTTCGGTAGTGCGTACGTGAATGACTTCAACATGGATGGCGAGGTGCTGCGGGTCATGCTGCAGGCCGAGTCCGAGTATCGGATGACGCCCGAAGACGTGACCTCCCTGGAGATTCCCAACGCGATGGGGAACAACGTGCCCTTTGGCGCGTTTTCGACCGTGGAGTGGACCCGCGGACCGATCCAGTTGCAGCGTTACAACGGCTATCCGGCGATGACCATTTCCGGCAACGCCGCATCCGGCTATACCAGTGGCGAAGCCATGGACGAGATGGCCAGTCTTGCCGAGGATCTGCCGCAGGGGTTTGCCTTCGAGTGGTCAGGAGCGTCCTACGAGGAACAACAGGCGTCCGGTCAGGTGGGGTTGCTGTTGGGGCTGTCGATGCTGGTGGTCCTGATGGTACTCGCTGCGCTCTATGAGAGCTGGGCCATGCCCATTGCGGTGCTGGGGGTGGTGCCACTCGGGGCCTTGGGAGCCATTCTGTTTGCCATGCTGCGCGATATGCCGGCAGATGTGTACTTCAACGTCGGCCTGGTCGCCATTATCGGTCTGTCGGCAAAGAATGCGATTCTCATCGTGGAATTTGCGATCGAGGAGGAGGGACGCGGCAAGTCGGTCCATGACGCCATCATGGGTGCTGTGCGCATGCGTTTTCGCCCGGTATTGATGACTTCTCTTACCTTCATCTTCGGCATGTTGCCCCTGGTTCTCTCCAGCGGCGCCGGCTCGGCGAGTCGCGCTGCCGTGGGGACCGGCGTGATCGGCGGCATGTTGGCCGCTACGCTGCTGGGGCTTTTCTATATCCCGTTGTTCTATCTGAGCGTGCGACGCTGGTTGAGCCGGCGCAAACCACCCAGCCGCCAGCAGGACGATGACGCTCAGGATGCCGGGAACGATGCCGGTAAGGGGGAGGCGGAGAATGCCTAGACTACTTCTGATCGCCATCGGTGCCTTATGGGTCGCGGGCTGCCAGCTTGCGCCCGAGCACCGGCGTCCATTGTTGCCCACCGTCGAGCATTACCCTGGCGCCCTCGAGCCGCAGCAGGGCTCTGTGGTGGCCAGCGAGATTACCTGGCCGGCATTTTTCCGCGACCCCCGCCTGCGAATGCTGATCGGGACCGCGCTGGAGTACAACCGAGACATGCGCATTGCCGTGTTGCGCGTGGAGGAAGCCCGTGGCCAGTATCGGGTCCGCGATGCCGAGCGGTATCCTACCGTCGGCCTGGATGCCGCTGCCGTACGCAGCCGCTCGAACATTCCGGGCGGTACCGGTGCTGCGGCGGCCGGTGGTCTGTCTGGAGGCATCAGCGAACGCTACTCGGTTGAGGTTGGTGTAACCGCCTTTGAACTCGATTTCTGGGGTCGGGTGCGTAATCTCTCTGAGGCCGCGCGCGCCGAATACCTCGCCACGGTCCAGGCCCAGCGGGCCTTTCAGTTATCGTTGATTGGTGATGTCGCTTCGACCTATATGGCCATCAGGAGCGCCGAGCAGCGTCTGCAACTGGCACTGTCCACGGTAGAAAACCGGCGCGACGAGGTGCGTATCTCCAAGGTTCGTCTCGATGCGGGTATCGCTTCGGCACTGGAATACAATCAGGCCAAGGCGCTGCTTGCCCAGGCGGAGACCCAGCTGTCGGAAATCCGCCTGCTGCTCGCCCGGCAAAGCAACTATCTGCGCCTGCTGGTCGGTACGGTGCCTGACGCCAGACCGCCGGAGCCATTACCGCTGAACCGGCAGCTGCTTGAGCCGGCTCTTGCCGCCGGGCTACCGTCGCAGCTCCTGTACAGCAGACCCGATATCATCGCTGCCGAGGAGCGCCTGCGTGCCGCCCGCGCCAACATAGGTGTTGCGCGCGCTGCTTTCTTCCCGCGTATCAGCCTGACCGGCAGCGCGGGTTACGCCTCCGCCGAGCTCGATGGGCTTGTCAGTGGCGAGAACCGGATCTGGAGCATAGGCCCCTCCGTCAGTCTGCCGATATTCGATTTCGGGGGGCGCAGGGCCAATCTGACCGTGGCCGAGGCCCGGGAAAACATCGCCGTCGCGGAGTACGAGCGCACTGTCCAGGCAGCCTTCCGCGAAGTCGCCGATGCGCTGGCCGGCCGGCGCTATCTGGCCGAGCAACTGGCGCGCCAGGAGGGCAATGTCCGGACCCTGCGCAACATAGCCGAGCTGGCGGATGTCCGCTATGACGAAGGCGTGGTCAATTTTCTCCAGGTGCTTGATGCCGAACGGAGCCTGTTCGATGCGGAACAGGCCCTGTTGCAGATCCGCCGGGCGCAACTGGAGAATCTGGTGGCGCTCTATGTATCCCTGGGCGGGGGCACCCGAGCCGGCGCGGAGCAGTGATGGCAGCTCAGTCCCGATCCAGGGATGGACCGATCATTGCCGCCAGCTGGGCGTAGACGCCCGGCGCAGCGGCCAGAAAAGGGTTGCCCTCGAGTAGTCCCTCGCCGCGCAGAAAGTCATTGTACTGGCCACCCGCTTCGGTCAGTAGCACCAGGCCGGCCATGCAGTCCCAGCTCTTGAGATGGGTTTCGTAATACCCGAGCAGCCTGCCAGCAGCCACATAGGCCGTGGTCAGGGCCCCGGAGCCGTTGCGCATGAACATGCCGCCCCCTTCAAGCAGCTTCTGCAGGAAAGGCAGAAAGGGCTCCTGGCCCTGCGGGTGGAAGGTGCCCACGCCGACCGGCCCGTGGCTGATATCGGTTGCCTGGCTGGCCCGCAGAGGTGTGTCATTGACGAAGGCGCCGCGGCCGATACAGCCATGGAACAGTTCGTCGTGATTCGGGTCGGCGATCACGCCCAGGGCCGGGACGCCATCGATCATCATCCCGACCGAGACGCACCAGGCGTGCAGGCCGTTGACGAAGCAGGCGGTGCCGTCGATCGGGTCGACTACCCAGACACAGCGCGCATCCAGGCGACTGTGCCCGCTCTCCTCACCGACGAAGCCGTCCTCCGGAAAGTGCTGCGCCAGCCGGTCACGGATCAGCGCTTCCAGCTGTCGGTCCACCGCACTGACCACGTCCTGTCGGTCGTCACCCTTGTGCTCGACCTCCAGCCCATCGCGTTGGGCATAGTGCCGCAGCCCCATTTGCGCGGCTTCCTGGGCCAGTTCGCGGGCGACCTGATAACGCGTTTCCAGGTCTATTCCGGTCAGGTCGGGCACTGTTGGTGAAGCGGGCATCGCGGTGATTCCTCCGGCTTTCAGGCGTTTCGAGTGGGTGGTGGCCATGCTCAAGGTTTATTGACGGCAATAATCCGACGAAATGACGTCAATTGGCCACCATTGGCATGGCCGACACGGCATGGACCCTTTAAAATTGGGCTCCAGCAATCATAGACATCTTACCCCATGCTGCTATCGCGATTATTTTTCTGTCTGACGGCTTTGCCGCTGATGGTCGTCGGTCAGGCTGCCGCCAGCGATTTTCTGGACGGCAAGTTCTCTGTGCGCGGCTTCGGCACCCTGGGGGCAACGTTCAATACCACCCCCGACGCCGAATTTATCCGGGATATCAATCAACTGGACGGGCCAGCCAACAGCTGGAGCCATGATGTGGATAGTCGGCTGGGGCTGCAGTTGGGCTGGCGCTTCAACGAAAAACTCGACGCGGTGGTGCAGGGCGTAAGCCGCTATAACGCCTATGGACGCTATGAGCCCCAGCTGACCTGGGCATTCTTGCGCTATGCACCGGACGCCAGCAAGCAGTTCCGGCTTGGCCGTCTGGCCCTGGACATGTACATGCTCGCCGACTCACGGGATGTCGGCTATTCCTATCTGTGGGTGCGCCCCCCGGTTGATTATTACGGTATCCGGCATCTGACACATATCGATGGCGGCGATCTCACCCTGAAACGCCCGGTGGGACCCGGGCTGCTCTGGGGTAAATTGTATGCTGGCGTGGCCGATGAAAAGATCTCGTCTGGCATCGATGGGGTCGTGTTCGATGCGCAGGGTACGCGCGTATACGGCGGTCATCTCAATTACCAGTGGGGTGCATGGCATCTGCAGCTGGGCGCCAGCGAGCTGCAGTATCGACTGGATGCTTCCAGCGAGTACATGCAGGCCATCCGGATTGCCGAGTTCCTTGATCCGCTGCTGGCGCAAGCGCTGAAAGATATCATCGAGCCGGTGCATATGCAGATCACTTCACTGGGAATTGCCTATGACTGGGGCCGCTTGTATGTCCAGGCCATGGCCAGCCATCTGAATCGTCCCGGTGTCGCATTCGATACCGATTCGGCCTTTGTCACCCTTGGTTATCGCATGGAGCCTGTTACTCCCTACATATCGCTGTCCGGTTCGCGAACCGAGGGTATCAGCTACCGCGACGTCGGCTTCGACATCGATGGTGCTGCGGGTCTGACCCAGCAGACGCTGTCCTTCGGCGCCCGGTATGATTTTTCCCATAATCTGGCCCTGAAGACGCAGCTGGACTTTATCAACGTCGACCAGGCGGGATTCCTGTGGCGCAATGTCGAGCCGGACTGGGACGGTCGCACCGAGGTGCTGAGTCTGAATCTGGACTTCGTGTTTTAGGATGCGGCCTTCATGAACAGGAAATTCGCCATTCCCTTTGTGCTCCTGTGGCTCATGTCGACCTGCACATGGGCAGACGGCCTGGTGGTGGTCGCCCATCCGGATAGCCAGGTAAGCCATCTGGATCATGCCCAACTGATCAACATCTACATGGGCCGCTATCGGCAGCTGCCCACGGGCGAAGCCGCCTTGCCCGTAGACGTGGGTATGCTCAAGGAACGTTTTTACCGTGCTCTGCTGAACAAGGGGCTTGCCGAAGTGAATTCCTACTGGGCGCGTCTGGTCTTTTCCGGGCAGGTGTCACCCCCGTTGCAGCTTCAGACGCCCGCGCAGGTGCTGGATTACATACGACGCAATCCGGGTGCTCTGGGTTATCTGTCTGCAGCCGATGTGCCGGACGATCTGCTGATTGTGGCCAGACTGGACGAGGCGAGCGCGGAATGAAGCTGATGATGCGGCCCTTTCGCAACCGGCTGGCGCTGCGCAGTGCAGCTCTGACGTTGCTGGCGGTAGCGATCCTGGGTGCGCTATCTCTGATCGGTGCGCTGTTGATCAGCGAGAGTCGCGAGTCGGCGAAGCAGTTCAAGCGCCTGGGCGCATTGCTCGACACCGTGGAACAGACGGTGCAGGTCGCCTGCTTCCTCGACAATCGGGAGCTTGCCGCTGAAGTGGCCAACGGACTGCTGGCCAACCCGGTGGTCGCTCGGGTAAGAATCCACCAGGGAGCGAAGGTGCTGGTGGAGAGAGGGCAGGTAGCGAATCCACTGGCCGCCGTGCCACTCGAGCGTGGCGTCAAATCGCCATTCATGCCCGATGAGGAAGTCTGTCGTATCGTGCTGACCCCCAACGCCGACGAGATCCGCAGCGCCGTACTGGAGGCCTCGCTGTTCACCGCGGCTGTGCTGATGCTGCAGCTGCTGGGCATTGGCGTGGCCGTCATTCTTGTTTTGATCAAGGTGGTAACACGGCCGATCACCCGTCTCTCGCGGGGCATCCGCGGCCTGGCGGTGGAGGATGGACAGAAGCTCGAGGTGCCGGCAGGCAACGAACAGGACGAGCTGGGCCGCCTGGTCAATAGCGTGAACGGCATGATCGACCGCCTTGGCTCGGCTTTGCAAAGCGAGCGCGAGCAGCGGTTGCAGCGTGAACGGGAGGAGCGCAGGTATCGGGCCATCTTCGATAATGTGGAAGCGGGTATCTTCGAGCTGGATCCCGATGGCCGGCTGGTGTCGGCCAATCCGGCTTTCCGGCGCATGTTCAGGCTCGATCCGGCTGTGGATCTGGATAGCCGGAGCGTTCTTCTGCGCGATCTGGCCGGCGAGGCGCAGGTGCAACTCGACACGGTGCTGCGCTGCCTCCAGGCTGACAGCGCACCCCGTCATATTGATGTGAAGCTGGAGTTCGATGATCGTGCACGCTGGCTCAGCCTGCTGTTCAATCGCTTTGAAGAGGGGCGCATGCAGGGGGTGGCGAATGACATCACCGAGCGCTACCTGGCAGCCAATGCCGCAGAAGAGATGGCGGTGACCGACTCGCTGACCGGGCTTGGCAATCGGCGTGGCCTGTCTCGCCGTCTGCAGGCCGCCGTGCGGATATATCAGAACGATCCGGGATACCGCTGCACTCTGATCATGCTGGATCTCGACCGTTTCAAGCAGGCCAACGACACCTTCGGTCATGCCGTGGGTGATCTGGTGCTGCAGCACGTCGGCGAGCTGCTGACGGAGCTGGTGCGCAAGGCCGATTACGTGGCGCGCCTGGGAGGCGACGAGTTTGTCGTGTTACTCGAGGGACCGGTGCGGCGGGTGGATGTGGAGCAGATCGTCAGTCGTTTCATCAAAAGGGTCAATGAACCCTATGCCGTTGATGACCAGATCAGTGTCAGTGTCGGCGCCAGTCTGGGTATCGCGGTACTGGGTGAAGATGCAGGCACCGAAGAGACCCTGCTGCACATGGCTGACAGCGCCATGTACAAGGCCAAACAGGCCGGTCGCAACTGCTACCGTTTCCACCAGCGATGAGCCGGCGCGACCACTAGCCGGAGAAGAGCTCGGACAGCGCGCTGGTCTCGCGCCAGAGTGCCGCGCCCCCGGCGATCCCGGCCAGGTCCGACGCGATGCGGGCATTGGGCGGTAAGGCAACAACAATGTTGCGCGCATTGCCTCCGGTAAGAATGATGCCGTCCGGGTGAAACAGTATGTTCACCAGGCCCAGAGCATGGGCAAGTCGATCGTTCCAGTGCGCTTTACCGATCGCCTTCAGCGCGGCATCGCCGAGGTACTGGTCATAGCTGTGCCCTTCGGCAACAGGATGATGGGCCAGCTCCATATGCGGCATCAGCTCCCCATCGCGCAGGACGGCCGTACCGAACCCCGTTCCTAGCGTGATGACCACCTCCACTCCCTTGCCACTGCACACGGCCAGGCCGATCATGTCGGCGTCGTTGATGACGCGGGCAGGGTAGCCACCCAGCCGTGCCGATACCGCCTGGGCCAGATCGAAGCCGAACCAGAGCTCACTTTGCAGGTTGGCGGCGGTAAGGACGCACCCCCTGCGAACCACCCCCGGAAAGCCCACTGAAATCCGGTTGAAGTCGGGGAGATCCCGGACCAGTTCAACCACCAGGTCCAGCAGCCGGTCGGGAGGGCACGGGTGAGGGGTTGCACTGCGTACCCGCTCGCTCAGCAGTACGCCCTGGGAATCGGTCACGGCCGCCTTGACGCTCAACCCTCCCACGTCGACGGATAGAATGCCTGGTCCCATCGGTTACTCCTTCAGATCTGCCCGGTGACAGGACACATGATAGCCGACCACTCCATAGCGTGGCGTGGTCGGCTCGGGCAATCGGGGGCGGAGGCTAGCTCGTGCGCGTGACCAGCGCAGGCCGGTTGCCACCCATGTTGGCGCCTATGGTGGCAGCAAGGGCATTGAGCACCAGCATGAGAACCGTCCACCACGCTGCCGTGGCGATCGCATCGGCCGCTTGCTCGCCCCACTCGCGCGCGGTTTGTTCGGCCTCTTCACCCAGGGCCTCGAACTCCTGGCGTGCGGCCTGGTAGGCTTGTTCGTAGGTCTGCTGCCAGTTTTCCACGGTATCCTGAGCCTCCTGCTCGCTCATATCCGTGCGCGAGGCCAGGACATTGACCAGCGCCTCCTGATCCGCGGCGCCGATGGTCTCGCGCATCTCGCTTTGTACCCGGTCAAATATGCTCTGCAACTGCTGATTGGCATCCTGGGGGTTCTGTGCTGCCTGTTCCGCGGAGCGGGCGATGTCCTCGCTCAGTTGCTCGGCTTCCTGTTCGACCTCTTCGGGTTGCAGCTCAGGCGTGTCCGTCTCTGCCAGCAGGGCGCGCGCCTCCCTTCGTATCGCCGCCATATCGATGTCGACGTCTGCTTCGCGCATCTGCTCGCGGACCTCTTCGGTAACCGGCTGCATGACGCTGGACGCAGCCTGACCGACCTGCTCCAGACCGGTGGTGACCATACTGGCGGTACCGCCGATGATGCGTCCCACAACCGTGGTCAGCAACATGAAGGTGACCAGGGTGACCACTGCCCAAGTGGTCAGTCCATGCAGGGTGCGGTCGCGTCTGTCCTGGATGGGGGCCAGGGAGCCGGCAGTGAAGCCGCCGGCGAACAGGGCGATTATCGAGATGACGAGGGTATAGATGGCTGTCCCGGTGCCTATGCCTGCTACCGGATTGCTTTCCTGCAGCGGATCGATGGTACTGACGCCAATCGCCACGCCAAGAATGCTCAGCACCAGATGGACCACGATGGCGACGGCCACGCCCGCCAGAATCGCACCCCAGGAAAAGCGTTTCACAGCCGGCGCAGTAACCGATGTATTTGTCAGGTGAGCCATGTATGTCTCCTTTTTTTTTCGTGCTGGTGCGTCAAAGTCACCGGTGAGCGACCGGTAAGGCGAACCGGAACCGGGCTTGCCGGTACCGGTGCCATGCAAGCCGGACGTGCTCAGTGGACCCGGCCGACAGTGGAATGTTCAGGCTTTTTGCTTGCGAGGCTGTTGCGCAGCCGGCATACGCGGGCCGTCTTCCCGGCGGGTGTCCAGGGAGGTGCGGACCATGGAAAGCAGCTCTTTCGACTGGTAAGGCTTGCTCAGCAAGGCGTACCGCGAGCCGGTTGCATCGGTGCATTCGATCGAGTCTTTGGTGAATCCGGAGGTAAGCAGGATGCCGGTCTCTGGAAAGCGACGCTCGATCTTGCGCGCCAGGTCGACGCCATTGAGTTCGCCAGGCATCATCACGTCGCTGAAAACAAGCTGGTAGTGCTCTCCCGTTGTGATGCGGTCCCATGCCTCCTCACCGTTGTGCGCGATAGCAGGACGGTATCCGTTGCGAGCCAGTAGTTCGTAGGCGAGTTGGGCAACATCGGGCCGATCCTCCACTATCAGAATTGCCTCGGTGCCGCCCAGATCCTTCTCGTCGAGCACGACGCCAGGCGAGTCTGGAGGGATTGGTTCGGCATCGGATTGCGCCGGAAAGTAAAGGAGTACTGTAGTGCCGACGTTCCTGCGCGTAGATATGCGTATGGCGCCTCCCGACTGCAAAACAAATCCTTGTACCGCTGAAAGCCCCAGCCCAGGGCCTTTCCCTTCTTTCTTGGTACTGAAAAATGGATCCATGACGCGACGTCGCACGGCCTCGTCCATACCCCCACCGTTGTCTGATATGGCGACGCTGACGTAGCGCCCCGGCAAGAGGCCGGCCCAGCTCGGGACTCCCGACGGCCCGCTCACCTCGATATTGGAGGACTTCATTCGAATCCAGGGGCTAGGATGGCCTTCCATTGCCTCGCAGCAATTGGTCAGCACATTCATGAAGGCCTTCCTGACCTGGGCGGGGTCGAGCTTGCATCGCCACAGGTCTGGCTCCAGGTGCTTTTGCACCTGCGTCCTGGCCAAGGGGAGGGAGTCGGACTGGCTGGTCGCCAGGATAATCTCGTTCAGATCCAGGGGTTCGGCATCCAGCCGTTGGCTGCGTGAAAAAGCGAGCAACAGCTGTGTGAGGTCGGTGGCTCTGGTTGCCGCTTCTCTTGCACGGCTTACGTTACGGACGATGCTGCTGGTGTCTGCTGCAGGGTTGCTGGCCGTGCGCTCTATCACATCCAGATAGCCACTGACGACCTGCAGCAGATTATTGAAATCGTGCGCAATGCCACCAGTCAGGTCGCCCAATGCCTTCATTTTATGGGCTTGCGACAAGGCCTCCTCGGCAGTGCGGCGCTGAGTGATGTCCTTCTGGGAAGCGAAGAAAAAGGTCAGTTCCTGGGCATCATTGAATAGAGGCGCGATGCTGACCTCGTTCCAGAACGGTGACCCGTCCTTGCGATAGTTTATGAGTTCAATACTGACATCCTGATGTGAGGCCATGGCGCGCCGCAAACTGGAGATGGCAGTGGCATCGGTTTCCGGGCCCTGCAGAAACCGGCAATTGCGACCCAGTACTTCCTCTTCGCTGTAGCCGGTCATATCGAGAAATGCCTGATTGACATAGACCACGGGGTTGTCAGCCTGGTTTGGATCTGTGATCAGGTAGGGCGTATGGGAGGAGTTTACCGCCCGACGGAAAAACCTGTCCGTACCCCCGAACAAAAGCTTGGCGGCATCAGTATCGGCTTTTTGCGAACGATCCTGTGTTTTGGCGGGCACGGTCATATCCAGATCAGTTGGCGAATGGTTGCGCGGATACGATTGTGACAACAAAATCCTGGGGGGATTCCTGACAGTCCGTTGCTCATGACCAGGCGCTGATTTGTGTCTGTACGGTTGGGAAGGTCCTGCGGTGCTGCTAAGATGCGCGACTCGGTATCTGGTACCGCCTGCGTTTTTTCTGTTTTTTCCTGTCGTTGTCCTAGACTGATTCCTGAATCCCTGAAGACTGCGGAGTTTGAATGCCAAGAAGTATCATGGCCTTTTCCTCGTTATATTTTGCCACCCTGCTGATGCTGGTTGGCAGTGGCCTGCTGGGTACCTACCTCGGCCTGCGCCTGGCGGCCGAGGGCGTCAACGAGATATGGATCGGTCTGCTGATGACCGGTTATTACGTCGGTCTGGTGGGCGGTGCCTCGGTCGGGCACAGGCTGATAGCCAAGGTGGGACATATCCGCGCGTTTGTGGCCAGCGCCGGCGTGGTGACCGCTTCTGTCCTTGGGCATGCCATGACGGACGACGTGCAGATCTGGTTTGTGCTGCGGATCATTGTCGGCGTGGCGATGATGTGCCAGTACATGGTGCTCGAGAGCTGGCTCAACGAGCAGGCCGAGCCCCATCAGCGGGGGATGGTCTTTGCCAGCTACATGTCGGTGACCTTCCTTGGATTGGCGATGGGGCAGGGCGTTCTCACGCTGATGCCGGAGCTGGACCTGAGCCATCTGTTGATCGTGTCGATGTGCTTTTCGCTGTGCCTGGTGCCCGTCGCGGTGACCAACCGTATTCACCCGGCCCCGCTGCATCCGGCGCCGATGAAGGTGCGGGTATTTCTTCAGCGAATACCGCTGGCGTTGACCACCGTTGCGGTATCCGGTCTGTTACTGGGTTCCTTTTATGGCATGGCACCGGTGTTTGCCACCGGCGTGGGCCTGGCGACCTCCGAAGTGGGGATTTTCATGGCGGTAACCATTGGTGCCGGGCTGGTGGCCCAGTGGCCGGCGGGTTGGCTGTCCGATCGCCTGGACCGTACCCGGATGATCCAGGTGAACGCCATTGTGCTGACCGGTGTGGTGCTGGTTATCGCATTGGTACCGCTGCCGCCATTCGGTCTGCTGGTCACCACAGCGCTGTTTGGCATGCTGGCCTTCACGCTCTACCCGATTGCCGTGGCGCTGGCCAACGACCACGTCGATCCGGAAGACCGGGTTGCGCTCTCGGCCATGCTGCTGGTGACGTTCGGGCTGGGTGCCAGTTTCGGGCCTCTGCTTGGCTCGGTATCGATGAAGCTGTTGGGGCCGCAGATGCTTTACGTCTTCATGGCCTTGTGTACGCTGGCGCTGGTGCTGTTCATCCGGCCCGAGCGGGTGACCGGGGAGCACCTCTCGGAGGATGCCCCGATTCACTTTCTCCCCGCTGGCGGTAACCTCGTCACCTCTTCGTTGTCGGCGGCGATGGATCCACGGGTTGACGAGCAGCAGGTGGAAGAGCAGATGCGCGATGATCAGCCTGCACAGGGCAGTGCAGCCGATCAGGACGAAGACCAGGATGATCACCGGCCCGGCTGAGGTGAGGGGCCGGCGTGTGGGCTAGAAAAGGTCTTCCTTCTCCAGTCGACGCGCCTCGCGCTGCAGGAAGTTGACGAAACGATCGATCTGCCGTTGCGCTGTTGCCGGGGTCTGGCGAAAGGCAAGCCCGGCATGGGTTTCATCGCTGCCGGAATCATAATGGGCGTGTCGCATCTCGATGCCCAGATGAATCCGGCCGGTTTCGGGAAGCTCCAGCGAGCAGCGTTCGAACAGGTCGCCGGGCGGCAGCTGATGGGTGCAGTCGCCAGGAAAACGCGCTTTGCAGCCCGTCGCGGAGATATCCACCAGGGTGCCATCAAGGGCGACTTCCCGTTTGGCGTGGCCGAGATGAACTGCCAGCTCCATGCTTCTTCGCACCGGCGCGCGGAAGGCGCCGCGCTTCTGGTGGTACACCATCTCTTCTGGCAAGGGTGAGCAATAGGTCGGGACGCCGTCGAGCATCAGGCGTTGCACGCCCGCACAATGCCAGCGCATGTGCACGCCCTCGCGCCAGGCATCGACCCGGAACGCCTCTCCGGCCGTCGCGAAACGATCGCCCTCGCGGGGCATCATCTCATCGATCCACAGGGTTTTGGTGTCGCTGTCGATTTGCACGATGAAGCTCTGAAATTTCTGAGCGCGGTCGGCGAAGGTGATGGTCAGATGATCGCGATGCTGCTGGATACTCTTCAGCAACGAGAGGATTTCCACTGGGGAGCGGACGTCACGGGGTGGCTGTGGACCAGCTTCTTGGTTGAATAGCGTAGACACTGCAAGCTCTCGGATTCAAAGGTCAAGCCAACTACTATACAGCAAGCTGGCCATCTGACAGTGTGTTCAGGCTTTGGTCAGGTTGCGCGGGCTGCCGGAGCGGCTGGCAAGTCCTTGCCGGTCGTAGATGCTCTGGCTGGATTCACCCTGGTTACGCAACAGGTCGAGCAGATGGCTGGTAGCCTGCTGGTTGTGCCGCACCAGTCGGGCATTGCGCAGGTTGCTTGCCTGGCAGCGCTGGAGCGCAGCCTGAAATGCGGTATAGCTTTGCAGCAGAGACGCCGAGTCACTGGACTGGATGTGCTGCCTGAGGTCGTCCCCGGGAGCCACCCCGAGCTGGGAGCACCAGGTCTGTATGGCGCGGTCATGGCGGGACAGGGCATCGACGAGCGGCGCCTTGGCTGCCAGCAGCCTTTCAAGTTCCGGCATGTCGCGGTCGATCAGCGCCTGCTGCTCCTGATCCAGAAGCTCGGCAAACGCCTCGCAGTCAAGCTGTGCCTGAATCAGGAGCTTTTCCATCTGTTCCATCCGATCTCTCCGCACTCGTTATCTGGGCAAAGTAACCGGATGCTACCCCGGAACTTTATTCCAGAGCCAGTAGCTTGTCTGCGATCCGGCCGCTGTCGACGTTGTAGCTGCCATCACTGATGGACTGGCGGATCTGGGCGACGCGCTCGTTGTCGACCACTGGCAATTCTCTGAGCCGCTCTTCCACGGCTTGAAGTTTCTGGGCCTGGGCGCTCAGCTTGACCTGACCCTCGGCTGCCTGTGTATCTTGTGCGCTTCCCTGCACGGCAGGACGGGTGCCTTCAGCTGCGGCATCACGCCTGCCCGCCGTAGCGCCGGTCTGGGCACTCCGATTAGGGCTGTTTGATGCGTTGAAGTCGATAACCATTCTGTTTTCCTCGGAACCTTAAAATGCTTTACTAGCATCTGTAACGGCCGATGCAGTCAAAACTTTAGGAAAAATAACTGTGAATCTGTTCACATTCCTGGCCGAGCCACCCAGAGCGATTATAGAGCAAACGGCGGCGAACTTCACATAGCCACATCGACCTGCCCCGGGCCCGTCACCCGACCTTTGACTACCCGCCCGGAGCGAATGTTCCGCACCCGTATCTGCGTTCCCATGTTGCCGTTTTCCAGTGCCTCTCCCGGCATGCGCACAGATACCTGACTGTTGGCGGCGCTGATCACGACCTTGTCGCCTCGCTTGACCACCTCCTGCTGCTCCAGCTGATTGGGCGCCAGTACTGTATCGGCCGCAACCTGCCGGCGCAGGCGCAAGCCGGCGACCTGGTCAGGACTGGTCAGGTAGGCATTGTTGAGCAAGCCCACATCCCGTTCGAGCAGCGTCACGTCCTGCGCGCTGATCACGCTGTGACGGGGCAGCGGGCGGGTGGTGACCAGCACTGGCTGATACAGGCTGACCTGCGCCGGGACAAACAGTCGCCAGCGCACCTCGCTTTCGCAGCTCAGGCGGACGGTGACGCGGCCCACCGGCTCGGCGGGGCTTTCCAGTTCGGCATTGAGCGCCCCCTCCGGACACAGCGGCAGGCGCAGACGATTGTCCAGGCGATTGACCCGGACCTCGTAACGGGCATCTCGAGCGCTGCGTTGCAGGTGAGTCTCAATTTCCTGCTCAAGAAAATCCGTGGTCGCGCCGATAAGTTGATCAATCAGTGGATTTGCGGATACGCCAGCGCAAAAAAATAGCGGCAATACCGCCCACCCTGTGAGAAAACGCATACAATGAACCCTGATGACGAGTGGGTTGGCGCATGTCAAAAAAACGCCGTAACGAGTATTACCCAAATCATGCAGCAAGATGCATGCCGCTTCATTCGATCTATGTAAGGAGTTGCCCATGGCTGGCGTAATGGATTCGGTCAACCAACGTACCCAGTTGGTCGGTCAGAACCGACTGGAGCTGTTGCTGTTCCGGCTTGCCGGCACCCAGCTCTATGGCATCAACGTCTTCAAGGTCAAGGAAGTGCTGCAGTGCCCCAAGCTGACCATCCTGCCGCGGCTGAATCCGGTGGTGCGAGGCGTGGCACACATTCGCGGCGGCACCTTGCCGATCATTGATCTCAACAAGGCAACCGGTGGCCCCGGCCTGGATGACCTGAGCACGGCTTTCGTGATCATCACCGAATACAATTATCGTGTTCAGGGCTTTCTGGTCCGTTCGGTGGAGCGCATCGTCAACATGAACTGGTCCGATATCCATCCGCCGCCAAGGGGTACCGGCCGCGACCATTATCTGACCGCGGTGACGCGCGTCGATGATATGATGGTCGAGATCATCGACGTCGAGAAGATACTCGCCGAGGTGGTGCCCACCGTGGAGACCATCACCGAAGGGGTAATCGATGATGCTACCCATACCGAGGCCCTGGCCCGGAAGGTATTGATCGTCGATGACTCGTCAGTGGCTCGCAAGCAGGTAATGCGGTGTCTGCAGGAGGTGGGTGTCGAGGTGGTCGCGCTCAACGACGGAAGACAGGCACTGAACTGGCTGCGGGACCTGGTGGAGACCGGGGCAGGGGTATCCGATCTGCTGATGATGGTGTCCGATATCGAAATGCCCGAGATGGACGGTTATACACTGACCGCCGAGGTGCGGAACGATTCGCGGATGGCAGGGCTGCATATATTGTTGCACACCTCTCTTTCCGGGGTGTTCAATCAGGCGATGGTGAAAAAGGTTGGCGCAGATGACTTCCTGGCCAAGTTCAAACCGGATGAGCTGGCGCAGAGGGTGATCGATCGGTTGCACGCGTTGCGTGAATAGATCGCCGCATGGGGAAGCATTTCAACTGATGACGGGACGGGCTGCGTGACCTCAGCAAACCAAGACTTTCAGGTGTTCAGGGAATTTCTGGAAAAAGCGTGCGGCATCGTACTGGGCGATAACAAGCAGTATCTGGTAGCCAGTCGATTGAACCGGTTGCTCGAACAGCAAGGTATCAAGAGCCTGGGCGAGCTGGTTTCACGCATCCAGACCCAGCCTCGCAGCGGCCTGCGCGAGCAGGTTGTCGACGCCATGACCACCAACGAGACACTCTGGTTCCGCGATGTCTACCCCTTCGAGGTGCTCAAGAACCGGCTGCTGCCCGAGTTTATCAAGGCCAACCCGGGCCAGCGCCCGCGGATCTGGTCTGCAGCGTGCTCTTCCGGCCAGGAGCCCTACTCCCTGAGTATGGCGATCGACGAATTCGAGCGTAGCAATCCGGGTCAACTGCGTGGCGGCTGTCAAATCGTCGCCACAGACCTGTCCGGCGGGATTCTGACTGCCGCGAAATCGGCCGAGTACGATAGTCTGTCGATTGCCCGCGGGCTGTCCTCGGAGCGTCTGGCCCGCTATTTCGACCAGGGCACGCCAGGTCGCTGGACGGTCAAGCAACCGATCCGCAGCCGGGTCGAATTCCGCGCCATGAATCTGCTCGACAGCTATTCCATGCTCGGCAAGTTCGACATTGTCTTCTGCCGCAATGTCCTTATCTATTTTTCTGCCGAGTTGAAAAAGGACATCCTGCAACGTATCCATGGCACTCTCAAGCCGGGCGGGTATCTGATGCTGGGTGCCTCCGAGGCGCTCAACGGCCTGCCCGACCAGTACCAGATGGTGCAATGCAGCCCGGGCATCGTCTACAAGGCCAAGTAGTCGCCGCGCTCTGTTTCAAGCTCCATCTCCTTCGACGCTGCCTTCGGATCCGCCAGCCCCTGTGCGGCGGACGTGCGCCTGATGGAGTGCCGGCCAACGGGATGCCGCCCAACGGGATGCCGCCCAACGGTAATTCATTGCCGCTCTGTTTTCTGCCTTTCTTCAAGTCATTGAAATAAAACAAATTTAAAAAATGGCACGGAATCTGCTTAGTTATTCGCCAGAGAGAACTGTGTGGCTAATTATTGCCACTATAGGAAGGCGCCAATGACTATCAACTTTGATAACGCACTGGGAATTCACGAGAAAGCGCTGGCATTCCGTGGTCAGCGCGCAGCCGTGCTGGCGAACAATATCGCCAATGCCGAGACACCGAATTACAAGGCCCGCGATCTGGAGTTTTCTGCCGTGCTGGCCGCCCAGCAGAGCGGCTCGCAGAAAGGCTTTGCCGCCAGCACCACCCACTCGCGGCACATCAGTGCCGAAAGCCTTGTCGATCAGGCCGCAGGCCTGCGGTTTCGTACCCCTCTGCAGCCCGCGCTGGACGGCAATACGGTAGACGCCGATGTCGAGCAGAGCGAGTTTGCCAAGAACGCCATCGAACTGCAGGCCAGCTTTACCTTCCTCAACAGCAGATTCAAGGGGCTGATGACGGCCCTGCGCGGAGAATAAGCCATGTCCCTGAATGACATCTTCAATATTTCCGGATCCGGCATGAGTGCCCAGTCGCTGCGCCTGAATACCGTAGCCAGCAATATTGCCAACGCCGAAACCGTATCCAGCAGTACCGATGAAACCTATCGGGCCCGGCATCCGGTGTTCTCCACCCTGTTCAACGAGCAGCAGGGCATGGGCCAGTCGCTGTTTGCATCCAGGGAGCAGGCTGGGCAGGGCGTTGAGGTGCTGGGAGTGGTGGAGTCGGACGCAGAGCTGCAGTCCCGCTATGAACCCGATCATCCCATGGCGAATGAAGAGGGCTACGTGTTCTACCCGAACGTCAATGTGGTCGAGGAGATGGCCAACATGATGGCGGCTTCTCGAGCCTACCAAACCAACGTTGAAATCATGAACGCAACCAAGACCATGTTGCAGCGCGTTCTCACACTGGGTCAGTGACAGGAGCTTTACGACCATGAGTATTTCTAGTGCAGTGAGCGTGGGTGAAAGCGTTCTGGACCAGTACAAGGTGGACCAGAGCCGTAATGCCAAGGGTGGCGAGCTCGGCAAGAACGAGTTTCTGAAACTGCTGGTCACCCAGATGAACAATCAGGATCCCCTGTCCCCCCAGGAGAACGGTGAATTCATCGCCCAGCTCGCCCAGTTCAGCACGGTGGAAGGAATCGAGACCCTGAACAGCTCCATGGAGTCGCTGCTC
Source organism: Pseudomonas sp. (assembly GCA_016763285.1). Lineage (GTDB taxonomy): Bacteria > Pseudomonadota > Gammaproteobacteria > Pseudomonadales > Pseudomonadaceae > Halopseudomonas. The sequence goes on along the minus strand of JAESUC010000099.1, from coordinate 1,195 downwards.
AATGGCTATCAGTCTTCCCAGGCGTTGCAGGCGTCCTCGCTGGTGGGCCGGACGGTGATCGTGCCGGCGGACCAGGCCATTGTGGATACCGGCAAGGGGCTCAAGGGGCAACTGGCCCTGCCCGTCGCCAGTGACAACGTCTACGTCAATGTCACCGATGCGGCTGGCAGTGTCGTGACTCGGGTCAACCTGGGCAGCCAGCCCAGTGGCATGCATGACTTCGTCTGGGACGGCAAGGACAGCAGCGGCAATCTGATGCCGCCCGGCAAGTACAAGTTCGAGGCGCAGGCCACCATTGATGGCGCCAACAAGCAGCTTGCAACACTGTTGCCGGCCAACGTTGACAGCGTCTCATTGGGCAACGGACAGGGTGGCGGCATGATGCTCAATGTCGCCGGCCTAGGCAGCATCAGTCTCGCAAACATCGTTTCTATTGGTCAGTAACAGTCGTCCGATCTACATCGGCTAGGAGAGTAACCATGTCTTTCAATATCGGTCTGAGTGGTATCCGGGCGGCGTCATCCGATCTGGACATTACCGGTAACAACATCGCCAACGCTGGCACCGTGGGCTTCAAGGGCTCGCGCGCGGAATTTTCCGACGTTTATGCCGCCTCCATTCTCGGCTCGGGCAGCAATGCCCAGGGCAGCGGTGTATTGCTTGCCGACGTGGCCCAGCAATTCACCCAGGGCAACATCAACTTCACCGAAAACAGCCTCGATCTGGCCATCAACGGCAACGGCTTTTTTGTTACCAGCAACGGTGGTGCGCTCAGCTACACGCGAGCCGGCTACTTCGGTACCGATCGCGAAGGCTTTATTTCCAACAACTTCGGCGAACGCCTGCAGGGCTTTGGCGTGAACCCGGTTACTGGCCAGATCAACCAGGGCGTTCAGACCGACCTGCGCGTGGATACCCGTTCGGCCAATCCCCGAGCAACTTCCGAGGTTGACTCTACCCTGAACCTGAATTCGACCGACGTGCGTCCGGCGATCTGGCAGCAGGCCTATGATACCGAGATTACTGCAGGCGGCACTCCAGCCGATGCGCTGGCGGCTGCCAGGGCCACCTTTGACCCCACAAACTCGGCCACCTATAACAGCTCCACCTCGGTCAACATCTTCGATAGTCTGGGTAACGCGCATACCCTGACCAAGTACTTTGTAAAGACCGATGGCAATCAGTGGGACATGTT
>JAESUC010000010.1 GCA_016763285.1 Pseudomonas sp. | reverse complement strand
TTCGGGAGGAATCAGCCGGACTGGGGACGGGGACATATTGCTGGGCAACTGTCAGCGCTCGTCACATGATCCTGAAGCTGTGCATCTCCACCTGACACTTACCCATCTTGATCGGGTGCCGCTCATCGTTGTGTCGGGAGCGGGTTGATATCCTGACTGCCAACTGGCAGTCAGCGTGTCGATCAACGAGTCCTGCCGGCAAACTGTTCATTAACGCCTGGCCAGGCCTCATATATCGTTGTTTCTGGGGGCTGCGCGATCATGATGCGCCTACTGTTTCCCCGGCTGCCTGTTACGCAGCTTCAGCGAATATAACAGCATTTTTTAAGTGCTTCAATTGCAAGAAAAAATGTATCATGCGCGAATGACTGAAAGTACATCTCCCGCCGCTCCCCCTGTCCAGTTTGACCTGATTGCCGAGGATCTGGCCGGGCAGCGCATCGACAACTATCTGATCACCCGCCTCAAGGGTGCTCCCCGCACGCTGGTCTACCGGATCCTGCGCAAGGGCGAGGTGCGCGTCAATAAAGGAAGGGTCAAGCCGGACTATCGGCTGCAGGCCGGTGACAGCATTCGCATACCGCCGGTGCGCCTGCCCGAGCCCGATGAACCGGTGCTGGTGGGGCAGGGCATCCTGCAGGCGCTGGAGCAGAATATTCTCTATGAAGACAAGGCGCTGATCGTGATCAACAAGCCGGCAGGTCTGGCTGTTCATGGCGGCAGTGGTCTGAACTTCGGCGTTATCGAGGCGATGCGGCAGTTGCGCCCTCAGGATGTGCAGATGGAGCTGGTACATCGTCTCGACCGGGATACCTCCGGCTGCCTGATGATTGCCAAGAAACGCAGCATGCTGCGTCATTTGCATGCCGCGCTGCGCGGTGATGGCGTGCGCAAGTGCTATCTGGCGCTGGTGCGCGGCCACTGGCCGGCGACCACCCGCAAGGTGCACGCGCCACTGCAGAAGAACAATCTGCGCTCGGGCGAGCGCATGGTCGAGGTGAATGCCGAGGGCAAGGAGTCGCTGACCGAATTCAGTGTGGTACAGCGTTTTGGTGACTTCGCCACGCTGGTCGAGGCGCGCCCGATCACCGGGCGTACGCACCAGATCCGCGTCCACGCCCGGCATGCCGGGCACGTGATAGCCGGCGACCCCAAATACGGTAATGACGAGTTTTCCCTGCAGATCAAGGAACTGGGCGGCAAGCGGCTGTTCCTGCACGCGGCCTCTCTGCACGTCGAGCTGCCCGATGGCACGCAGCTGGACGTCAGGGCAGAGCCCGGCCGGATGTGGGACGACACCCTGCGCAGGCTCGCCAATGGCTGAGCTGAAAACCCTGATATTCGACTGGGACGGCACGCTGTGCGATTCGGTGGGCCGGATTGTCGAGGCAATGACCGAAGCAGCAAAATCGACCGGTCTGGTAATACCTTCCGAGCAGGCGGTGCGCGATATTATCGGCCTCGGCCTGCCCGAGGCCATCGCTACCCTGTTTCCGGATATGGATGAGCCCTGGTTGGCCGAGAAACTGCGCCAGCACTACAGCGACCACTATGTGGCCCTGGAGGCACGGCCCGCCGAGCTGTTTCCGGGTGTTGCCGAGGGGCTTGAGCGTTTTCGCTCGGCGGGGTACAAGATGGCGGTAGCCACCGGCAAGAGTCGCCGGGGGCTTGATCGTATTCTGGCGGCCCATGGCCTGACCGGTTTCTTCGATATGACCCGCTGCGCAGACGAAACCCTGAGCAAGCCGCATCCAAGGATGCTCGAGGAAATACTCAATCGCCTGGAAACCCCTGCCAGTTGCGCGGTCATGCTGGGAGACAGCGAGTTCGACCTGCGTATGGCGCATGGCGCCAGGGTGCGCGCGGTGGCTGCCACCTATGGAGCCCAGTCCCGGGCGCACCTGTTGCAAAGCAATCCAGAGCATTGTATTGATGCCTTCATCGACTTTCCGGGCTGGGTCATGCCCGCATCAGATGCTGCCGGACAGCAGAGGATAGATAATGTCATCGGATAAATGGACCGAAGGTCCCATGCTTGATCGCGAACAGGCCAGCCGGGAGGCTGAAAGCGGCAAGGCCTGGGAGGTGATCGAGCGCACCATGCTGGCCTCGGTGCAGGAGCAGCGGCGCGCCCGTCGCTGGGGCATCTTTTTCAAGCTGCTGGTGTTCGTCTACCTGTTCGGCGCCATTGCCCTGTTCTCACCCCTGTTTTCGGTTGATGGCACTGCCGCCATGGAACCGCATACCGCGGTGATCGAGTTGCGCGGACCCATCGCGGATCAGCAGGAAGCCAGTGCCGATAATCTGATTACCAGCCTGCGCGAAGCCTTCGAGGACGACAATACCCGGGGTGTGGTGCTGCGTATCAACAGCCCGGGTGGCAGTCCGGTGCAGTCCGGCTATGTCTACGACGAGATCGTCCGGTTGCGGGGTCTGCACCCCGAGACCCGGGTGTACGCGGTGATCACCGATATCGGTGCCTCGGGCGCCTACTATATCGCCGCGGCGGCCGATGAGATCTACGCTGACAAGGCCAGCCTGGTTGGTTCCATCGGCGTGACTGCGGCAGGCTTCGGCTTTGTTGAAACCCTCGACAAGCTTGGCGTCGAGCGTCGGGTCTACGCCTCGGGAGATCACAAGACCTTCCTGGATCCGTTCCAGCCGGAGAAGCCCGAAGAAACCGAATTCTGGCAGGACGTGCTGGGAACCGTGCATCAGCAGTTCATCACCCAGGTCAAGGCGGGACGTGGAGAGCGCCTGAAAGAGCACCCTGATCTGTTCAGTGGTCTGATCTGGTCCGGTGAGCAGGCGCTGGGGCTGGGGCTGATTGACGGTTTCGGCAGTACCTCGGAGGTGGCCCGCGATGTTATCGGTGCCGAAGAGTTGGTGGACTTCACCCATCGCGAGTCGCCCATCGAGCGTTTTGCCCGCCAGATCGGTGCCAGCATGGGCAATACGCTGGCGACGCATCTGGGTCTCAGTGCGCCGCTGCTGCGCTAGAGCACTCAGGGCAGACCGACCCCTTCCTCGGCGAGCATGTCGCACAGCCTGATCAGCGGTAGCCCGATCAGGCTGTTGGGGTCGTCACCGCGCAGGGTGGTGAACAGCGTGATGCCCAGACCTTCCATCTTGAAACTCCCGGCGCAGTCATAAGGCTGCTCTCGCCGCAGATAGCGGTCAATCTGCTCGTCATTCAGCTGGCGAAAGGTCACATCGAAGGGTTCGACTGTCACCTGCTGCCGGCCGGTGCGACTGTTGAACAGACACAGTGCGGTAGAAAAGCGCAGGGTTCTGCCGCTGCAGCGCCGCAGTTGTTCGCAGGCGGCCAGGTGATTCCCCGGCTTGCTGACGGGGATGCCGTCGAGCAACAGTACCTGGTCGGAACCGATAATCAGGTGCTCGGGGCAGGAAATCGCCAGGGCGGCGGCCTTGTTCGCGGCCAGGCGTGCGGTCAGCGCCTCGGCGGACTCCCCGGCATGCGGTGTTTCATCAATGTCCGGCGCAGCCCAGGTAAATGGCAGGCCCAGACGCTCAAGCAGTTGTCGACGATAGGGTGAGCTTGAGGCAAGCACCAGCGGCAGCATGTTCGGGCTCCTGAAGGGGGAAGGGTGATGCGCTATTTTAACGCCTGGGCTCTGCTGGTGCTTTATTGTGCAAATAGTTTTGACAGCGGGGAGCATGATGCCTAGAATTGCGCGCTTATGTCTGGACCCATACCCGCACACATAGAGCCGCGCAAGCTGGTTGACCGTGAAATCGTTCTCGAGGGAACGGTGGCTACCGTCAAAATGCCCAGGTTGAGCGCGCTGTTGGACGCCCCGGCTGGGGACGTCCAGGTCAAGCTCGCTTTCGCACGGGACGAGCAGGGTATTGCTACCCTGCACGGGCACTACCAGGCCGAGGTCGCGCTGATCTGTCAGCGCTGTCTCGAACAGGTTGTGGTACCGCTCGACAGTCAGTGTGACGTGGGTTTTGTCGAAAGTGACGAGGCAGCGAAACATCTGCCGAAGCACTACGAACCGGTTATTGTGGATGATGAACCCCTGGATCTGCACGCGCTGATCGAGGACGAACTGTTACTGGCTCTGCCACCAGTTCCAATGCATCCAATGGAAACATGCGAGCATCCGCCGGGCTATACCCCCGACCCGGTGGACATTGATGAGGAACCGGCTGAGAAGCCCAACCCCTTCAGTGTGCTGGCATCGTTAAAACGTGATACCTGAAAAGCTTAGGAGCTTATCGTCATGGCAGTACAGCAGAACAAAAAGTCTCGTTCAGCACGCGGCATGCGTCGTTCCCACGATGCTCTGTCTTCAGCGGCCCTTTCCGTGGACAGCACCACCGGCGAGACTCATCTTCGTCACCATGTGACCCCCGATGGCTTCTACCGCGGCCGTCAGGTAGTCAACAAGGATAGCGAAGAGTAAGTCTTGTCCACGTCAATCCGCCTGGCGATTGATGTGATGGGCGGGGACTTCGGTCCCCGTTGCATTATCCCTGCGGTAGCCCGCAGTCTCCGGCAGATCCCCGATCTGCATGTTCTTCTGGTCGGCGATGCCGAGCAGCTGGACAGCCTCTGCAAAAAGCATCAGCTTCCAAATGGACGCTTCCGATGCATCCCTGCAACCCAGACCATTCTTGCTGATGACTCCCCGGCCAGCGTTCTGCGCGGCAAGCCCGATGCGTCCATGCGTCTGGCGATCGAGCAGGTGCGCGACGGTCATGCCGACGGCTGCCTGAGCGCCGGCAACACGGGTGCGTTGATGGTGTTGTCGCGGTCGATTCTGGGTACGCTCGAGGGCATCGAGCGCCCGGCGATCATGGCTGCGCTGCCGGTGGCCGGCAAGAGCTGCTATCTGCTTGATCTGGGAGCCAATGTCGACTGTTCTGCGCTGCAACTGTTCCAGTTCGCGCTGATGGGGTCCGAGGCTGCCAGGGAGCTGTCCGGTGTGCAGCGCCCCCGTGTGGGGTTGCTGAATATCGGCAGTGAGGTGAACAAGGGCAGTCAGCGGGTCCGGGAAGCCAGCGAGCTGCTGCGCCAGAGCGAAGTGCTCAATTACATCGGCCATGTCGAAGGCGATGGTCTGTTCCGCGGTGAAGCGGATGTGGTGGTCTGTGACGGCTTTGTCGGCAATGTCGTGCTCAAGGCCAGCGAGGGCCTGGCGACGTATCTGCAGGCGGAATTGCGTCAGGCACTGGCCGGTAACCTGTTGACGCGTTGCCTGGCGCCGCTGCTGCGCAGTGCCTTGCAGCCCATGGTCAGACGGCATGATCCCGGCTGCTACAATGGGGCCAGTCTGCTGGGCCTCAAGGGAGTCGTGGTCAAGAGTCACGGCGGTGCCGATCAGCAGGCCTTTGCCGCCGCCATAGATCGTGCAGCCCAGGCCAGCCGGAGCAATCTGCCGCAACGTATTGCCCAGCGACTGGCCGGTGCTGTGGCCCCCGCGCCATGACATTCTTTGCTGGTGCCCTGTGACCCGGGCCGCCCGCAGGCCATCCAAACAGCAGTTGCCGAAAGGCGAATGCCGATCATGACAATAAACGAGGATTAAGGAATGTCTCACACCCTTGCATTTGTTTTCCCCGGGCAGGGCTCGCAGGCGATCGGAATGTTGTCCGGTCTTGCGCAGGAGCACAGCCTGATTGCCGATACCTTTGCAGAAGCGTCCGAGGCGCTGGGTTACGACCTGTGGTCCTTGTGCCAGCAGGGGCCTGAAGCGGATCTCAATCGTACCGACCGTACACAGCCGGCCATTCTCGCCGCCTCCGTCGCGCTCTGGCGCCTTTGGTGCGCCCGCAGCGAGGTGCGGCCTGCATTCGTCGCGGGCCACAGTCTGGGTGAGTATTCCGCCCTGGTGGCTGCAGAGGTGATCAGCTTTGCCGATGCCCTGCGTCTGGTCGAGCGCCGTGGTCAGCTGATGCAACAGGCGGTTCCCGAAGGGCAGGGCGGCATGGCCGCCATTCTGGGTCTGGAGGATCAACAGATCGTCGACATCTGTGCCCAGGCCGCCCAGGGGGAGGTCGTCAGTGCGGTCAATTTCAATGCGCCCGGTCAGGTGGTCATCGCCGGTCAGGCGAGCGCGGTCGAGCGCGCCATCGAGCAATGCAAGGCCGCCGGCGCCAAGCGCGCCATCGCCCTGCCGGTCAGTGTGCCGTCCCACTGTGCGCTGATGAAGCCTGCGGCCGAGCAACTGAGCACCGATCTGGATGCCCTGAACTGGCAGGCACCAGGGATTACCCTGGTGCAGAACGTATCTGCCCGGCCAGCAGCGGATCTCGACAGCCTGCGGCTGCAGCTGGTTGAGCAACTGTACAATCCCGTGCGCTGGGTCGAAAGCATCGAGTGGATGGCGTCCCAGGGTGTGACCGATCTGGTGGAGTGTGGTCCGGGTCGTGTGCTTTCGGGACTGAACAAACGCTGCGTCAAGGGTATCAACACCCATAATCTGGACTCGGCAGAGGGCTTTACTGCTGCCACCCAAGCATTCACGCAAGGAGCCTGAGAATGAGCATTGAAGGAAAAGTCGCGCTGGTCACCGGCGCCAGTCGTGGTATCGGTCAGGCCATTGCCCACGCCCTGGCGGCCAAGGGCGCCATTGTTGTCGGTACTGCCACCAGTGACGCGGGTGCGGCAGCCATTGCCGAGAAACTGTCTGCCGCAGGCTACGCCGGTACCGGCATGAAGCTGGACGTACGTGACCCGCAGTCCGTCAGCGAGGTGCTTGATCGCGTCGGCAAGGAGTTTGGTGCGCCGGCGATCCTGGTCAATAATGCAGGCATCACCAGCGATAACCTGCTCATGCGCATGAAAGATGAAGAGTGGGACGATGTGGTCGGTACCAATCTCGGTTCGGTCTACCGTCTGTCCAAGGCGGTATTGCGGGGCATGACCAAGGCTCGCTGGGGGCGTATCATCAATATCAGTTCGGTCGTTGCGGGTATGGGCAACGCCGGCCAATCCAACTATGCTGCGTCCAAGGCGGGCATGGAAGGCTTTACCCGTGCCCTGGCCCGGGAAGTGGGTTCGCGCGCTATCACCGTCAATGCAGTGGCTCCGGGTTTTATCGATACCGATATGACCAAGGCATTGAATGAAGGGCAGCGCTCGGCCATGCTGGAGCAGATCCCCCTGGGACGCCTCGGCCAGGCCGAGGAAATCGCCGCCGTGGTCGAATTTCTGACCGGTGAGTCGGCTGGCTACATCACCGGTGCAGTTATTCCGGTGAATGGCGGCATGTTTATGAGCTAAGCTGTAACCCTTCTGGGCCGGGCGTCTTCGCCTTACGGGCCGGAACAGTTTTTACGCGGTGAGGGCCCGGTGGCCTTGACCTCTTTGAGATAGAAACGATTCATGCTTGAAATGACGTAAATTGTTTCTATAAACTACGCGCAGTCCGGCTTTCCGGAACTGCAACCAGGAGTGAGAACAAGGTATGA
>JAESUC010000098.1 GCA_016763285.1 Pseudomonas sp. | reverse complement strand
GCTGGCGGGCGGGTGGACTGGCGCTGCCGGTGCTGGTACTGACCGCCAGAAGCAACTGGGCCGAACGGGTCGAGGGCTTGCGTGCCGGTGCCGACGATTACCTGACCAAGCCCTTTCATCCGGAAGAGCTGGTGTTGCGCCTGCAGGGGCTGTCGCGGCGCAGCCATGGGCATGAGCCGGGCAAGCCCCTGGAGGCGCGCGGGCTGACGCTCGACGAGACGCGGCAGCGGGTCACTGCGGCTGCGGGTGGCGCCAGCCCGGTGGTCCTCTCGGCGACCGAGTTCAAGCTGCTGCGCTATTTCATGTTGCATCCCGATCAGGTGCTCTCCAAGACGCGCCTGGCGGAGCATCTGTATGAATACGACAGTGAACGCGATTCGAATGTGATCGAGGTGCAGGTCAACCACCTGCGCGGCAAGCTGGGCCGCGGGGTGATCGTTACCCGGCGTGGGCAGGGCTATATCTTCGTCGGGCACGGGTCTTGAACAGCATCGGTCGGCAACTCGGGCTGGGTCTGGTCGCCATCCTTCTGGTCGCAGTGGTGCTGGTGGGCCAGGGCAGCGTGTGGCTGTTCGACCAGGCGCTGCGGCAGTATCTGGCGCGTTCACTGCAAAGCGAAACGGACAGCCTGCTGGCCGCCATCGCCCAGGGGGAGTCGGGTCTGTTTCTGGACCAGAGCAGGGTGGACCCGGACTACCAGCGACCCTACTCCGGCCGCTATTTCGTGATTGACGGTGAGCAGCGCTGGCGCTCGCGTTCGCTCTGGGATGCGCGCCTGCCGCTGGACGCCGATGGCCTGCACAATACCCTGGTAGCCGGGCCGGATGGTCAGCAGCTACTGGTATGGTCCGGTCGCTACCAGATCCAGGGTCAGTCGCTGGATGTCAGCGTGGCCACCGATTACCTGCCCCTGCTCAAAGCCTTTGACCGGACGCGCTGGACGATCTGGATACTTGGCCTGATCACCATAGGTCTGGCACTGCTGGTGCAGCGCTGGTTGCTGCAGCATGCCTTCGAGCCCCTGCGACGCGCCCGGACGGAACTTGCCGAGTGGCATGTGGGCAAGCGCCTGAAGCTGGACGAAAGCGTGCCCGAAGAACTCGAGCCCCTGGTCAGCGAGATCAACCATCTGGGTCGGCAGGTCGAGCAGATCATCCAGCGCTCCCGGGCTGGCCATGCGGACCTCGGGCACGCGCTCAAAACCCCCTTGGCCGTGGCGACGACGCTGCTGCAGCGGGCGGCGACCGAGCCATCGCCAGCGGCAGAGGGCGCCCTCAAAGCCATGGAGACGCAGCTCGAAGCCATGCGCAAGCAGATCGACCGTGCGCTGCAGCGGGCCCGCTTGGCACCCGAGAGTCAGGTCAGCCAGCGCTTTGATGCTGCTGACGATCTGCCCTGGCTGCTCGATTCCCTGCGCAGCATTCATGGGGCCGGCATAGAGGTCCAGACGCAACTTGAGGGGCAGGCCCAGGGCCAATGGCCCTTCGAGCGAGAGGACATGCTCGAGCTGCTGGGCAATCTGCTCGACAATGCCTGCAAATGGGCGAAGGGAAGGGTGCTGCTATCGGCCTCCCTTGGGGCGAAAGGCCTGTCCCTTGCCGTCGCAGATGACGGTCCGGGGGTGGCGCCGGAGCAGCGGGCCGCCATTCTTCAGCGGGGCCGCCGGCTCGATGAGGACGTGGCGGGGGAAGGACTGGGACTGGCGATCGTGGCTGACCTGATCGAGGTCTACGGAGGGCGTCTGGCGCTTACCGAGGCCGCGCAGGGCGGGCTGGAAGTCGATATCTTCCTGCCCGCACCGCGGTGGTCGGTCCGTTCAGAGGCGTGAGGTGTCGATATCCACCAGCAGCAGGTGGCGGCTGTCATCGATAAACAGGCCTGAGGTCATGCAGTACTGGTTGCTGGTGGCATCACGGTAGCGACTGGACAGGATGATACGGCTGCCCTGGCCTGCTTCGGAGAGGATCTGATAGAAATAGGGTCGCCAGGACCAGTTGTGGTCCAGGTACCGGGGGTCGGGTTGCCAGCGGCTGTCGTTCCATTCGTAGTTGGGTGAGATCTGGGTGCCGTGAGCGTCACACAGAAAGCAGCGCACCAGCCAGGGATACTGGCTGGGCGAGGGCAGTCTGGATGGCTCGCCGCCCTGGGCCAGCCATTCCACCAGCTCGCCAAAAAGTGTCTCCAGGGTGCCGCGCAGCTGGGCGAGTTTCTCCCTCTCGGCCAGCTTGCTGCGGGCGTAATCATCGCGCATGCGAGCAAACTCGGCCTGCACCGCATCGGCCGGCAGAAAGTTCTCCGCCGGATGGGCAAACAGGTAGCCCTGTACATAGCGTGCGCCGCACTCTAGGGCAAAATGCAGCTCCTGCTCCGTCTCGACCCCTTCGGCAATGATCCAGCAACCACTCTTCTCTGCCATCAGGGCGAGCGCCTTGACGAAGTCGCCGCTGTTGCCCTTGCCGCTGGCGGCGCGCCGGAACAGCTGGATGTCCAGCTTGAGAATGTCCGGCTCGAGTGCCAGTACCCGATCAAGCATCGAGGACCCTGCGCCGAAATCGTCGATGGCGATGCGGATGCCGGCTTCCCGGTAACGTCGCACGGCATCGCTCAGATCCTGGATGTTGCCTTGCAGCTCGGTTATCTCGAAGACGACCTGCTCCGGCGGCAGACCGATTTCCTCGAGCAACTGCAGGCTCGGTAGCGGCTCACCCGGCACCAGCTGGCTGACCCACAGGGGTGAAATATTCACGCTGATGAAACCGCCAGGATTGTCCCGGAAGGCTTCGAAGGCCTGGCGGCGGATGCTGCGGTCAAGCTCCAGCAGGTCCACGGGGTCCACGGTCGGGTCGGTAAACAGCGGGCCGGCACTGACGATCTGCCCCTGATCGTCTTTGAGCCGGGCCAGGGCCTCGTAACCGGCGATACGCCCGGTGGCGGTATCGATCAGAGGTTGGAAATAAGGCAGCGGTTGACCATTGAACACATGAAACTCCATTAGCGGGGGCATACGAGCCACCCCTGTATGCAAGATTATAGCCAGAGAGCCGTTTTGCCGCCCGGGAGTGGTTGTTTCCGGGTGTGGCGGAGCACGGCTGTTTGCGGTTTTGGCGCGCCATGGTGCACGGGAGCGCCTTTTGGTATGTCAATTGCACCGCGGTGGGGAGTGCAGGACGCCACGGCGCACCCATTCGGTGCCCACGCTGGCGTTTCTGGACATACACCCTTTTCAACTAACTGAATAAAAAGAGAATTTTACACCCGATCGTTTTTTCGCCCGTGAGCCTTGTTTTGTTTGGCTGTGCTGATTGCACCAATGCTGATCATTTCATGCCCCGTGTGCGTTTATCTGGTGCATTTCTCGATAAGAGGCTCAGCTAATGGAAAACCTGCACAGCGCGGTGGAAACACTGATGCACGGCGCAAACACGATGTTTCTTCTCATGGGTGCGGTCATGGTCCTGGCCATGCACGCCGGTTTCGCCTTTTTGGAGGTGGGAACGGTCCGCCAGAAGAATCAGGTCAATGCGCTTTCCAAGATTATCAGTGACTTTGCCATCTCCGGAGTGGCGTACTTTTTCGTCGGCTACTGGATTGCCTATGGTGTCACCTTTTTCCACGGCGCGGAGGCTCTCACGGAGAATAACGGCTATTCGCTGGTCAAGTTCTTCTTCCTGATGACCTTTGCCGCAGCCATTCCGGCCATCATCTCCGGTGGTATTGCCGAGCGCGCCCGTTTTGCGCCCCAACTGATGGCTTCGCTGTTGATTGTCGGTCTGATCTACCCGTTCTTCGAGGGTCTGGTGTGGAACGGCAATTACGGTTTGCAGGACTGGATGGAAGGAACCTTCGGGGCGCCTTTCCATGACTTTGCCGGTTCCGTTGTGGTCCATGCTGTCGGCGGCTGGCTGGCTCTGGGCGCGGTACTGATGCTGGGTGCGCGCCGCGGCCGTTATCGCGATGGCCACGTGATTGCGATGCCGCCCTCCAATATCCCGTTCCTCGCTCTTGGCGCCTGGATCCTGACCATAGGCTGGTTCGGGTTCAACGTGATGTCGGCCCAGACCCTGGACGGTATCAGTGGTCTGGTGGCGGTCAATTCGCTGATGGCGATGGTCGGCGGCACCCTGGCGGCGTTGGCCGTAGGTCGATTCGACCCGGGCTTTCTGCACAATGGCCCCTTGGCCGGGCTGGTCGCGGTGTGCGCCGGCTCCGATCTGATGCACCCCATTGGTGCCCTGGCTACCGGCCTGGTGGCGGGTGGTCTGTTTGTATGGGCGTTTATTCTGACGCAGAACCATTTGAAAATTGACGATGTGCTGGGCGTATGGCCCCTGCATGGTCTGTGCGGTATATGGGGCGGCATCGCGGCGGGCATTTTTGGTGCGCAGTCCTTCGGCGGTCTGGGCGGGGTCAGTCTGATGTCGCAAATCGTTGGCTCGCTGGCGGGCGCTGCCTTTGCGCTGGCTGGTGGGGTACTGGTGTATGGCGTGATCAAGGCTGTGACCGGTATCCGGTTGAGCGATGAGGACGAGTTCCAGGGTGCTGATCTGGCTATTCACAAGATTGGGGCTACTTCGGACGATTGAGTAGTTTTTACCATGTTAGGCGCCAAGCGGGTCGCTGGGCCCGAGGTCGGGTAGCGGCCGCTGTACCTTGAGGGAATGTTCGTAACCCCAGTCTGCTAGTGGGTGCGAGGGCGTCGGCGGCGGTCGACCTATGCGCGACACGCTACAAGCCGTCCCTGGAAGCTCGACGTTGCACATCCCTGTGCGCCGACGGTCGCGCATAGGCTGGCCGCCGCCGACACCCGGATGGCAAGGAGCTAGCTGCACTAGAAGTGCCGAGTGCGGCTGCGAGCTTGGCGCTTGCTATCAGGCGCCACGAAACTCGCCTGCCGATTCCAAGCTGGCCCTCTCCAGGACCGTCAGAGCACAGGGACGTGCGATGACGAGCCCCATGGATGGCTAGTAGCGTGTCCTGGAGAGGGCCAGCTTGGAATCGGCAATCCACCGGACCCAAGCCAAACAACAAACAGCCAACCACAAAAAAGCCCGAACATCAGCTCGGGCTTTATTGCACCACCGTACCAGTTACATCAACGGAATCGTGTAGTTAACGATGAATCGGTTCTCGTCGATATTACCCGCCACATCCGAGCGCACCATCGCGTTACGCCACTGCAGTGCGACGTTCTTGAACGGGCCGGATTGCACGGTGTAGACGAAATCGATATCGCGTTCCCATTCCTCTCCGGTGCCAGCTGCGCCCCGATCGATGTTGTCACCGCTGACATAGCGCACCAGACCTTTCAGGCCGGGGATGCCGTAGGAGGCAAAGTCCAGGTCGTAGCGGGCCTGCCAGGATTTCTCATCCGCGCGGGCGAAGTCCAGGATCTGGATGTAGTTGGCGATATAGGGATTGTTCTCGGCCAGGTAGGGGAAGGCGGTGTCGCCGTCGCTGTGCTGGTATCCCAGACGGAAGGTATGGGCACCGGTGGCCGCCGAGAGCATGAGCGACTTCATCTTGTGGTCGATGTTCAGTGGCTGGTTGCCGCTGTCGCTGGTATCGAAATAGGCCAGGTTTGCGCCCAGTTTCCAGGTACCCATATCGACGGTCTGCAGCAGGTTGATCAGGTTCTGTTCGTAGACGTCATCCAGCTCGCCGCGCCACAGGCCGACGATGGTGTTGCTCTGGGTGAACTTGTAGGTGCCGCCCAGGTAGTTGAACTGGTCAGAGGTGCCGCCCACGGTAGCGCCAATGTCTTCGCGGTTGGTGCTGCCGCGGTAGTTGACCTCGCGGAGCTGACCGACCTGCACATTGAGATTTTCGACTTCATCGATACTCAGGGCACCGCCGGTATAGGTCTGCGGCAGCAGGCGGATATCGCTGGCCTGGGCGATCGGAATGGCCGGTATCAGATTGCCGATGCGCAGAACGGACTTCGATACCTTGGCCTTGGCAGTGGCCGAGGCATGGCCATAGCTGTCGGGACCCTCGTTACCGAAAGCATTGGGCAGCAGACCGGTTCCGGCAGTGTCATCGTCGGAGTATAGCTTTACGCCGGTGGCGCCATAGACGTCCACGCCCAGACCGACAACGCCAGGGGTATAGCCTGACTCGGCACGGAAGATGAAGCCCTGGGCCCATTCCTCAGCCTTGGAGCGGCCACCGGGGGGCGTGGAGCGGAAGTCACGGTTGAAATAGAAGTTGCGAAGGTGCAGCGACGCCTTGGCATCCTCGGTGAAACCGGCCGCATTCGCGGAGCCAGCCAGGGGGGCAATCACCGCAAGGGCCACAGCAGCGGCCAGAGTATGGGTTTTCACAAATGTCATTATTATTCTCCTGATGTGATCAAGCGCTAGCCGGTGCTCGCCGGGCGCGGATCAAATAAAGCACTTAAGCAGGAGCGGCTCTGTAAGACGTTCGTCGAACTGTCACATTTGCGAGGGGATGGCGTTCAGACCCGAAGGGCCGGGGCGGCTTGAAAGTGCTGTTCTTGAGGGGTCGGGCCTGAAGCGGCGGTTGGCTGTCGGTCATTTTCAGCCCATTAGACCTTAGCAGGGGGTGCCCGTCTGCGCTGCAAACGGGCGGGTGGCAGCTCACATGCCGTTGGCGAAGTCGGCAATGCCCATGTCTATCTCGCTGCGCAGCGGCTTCAGGGCCGTGGCATAGCGCATCAGGATATCCAGGTTGTAATGCATCCGCGCGCGGATCTTGCGGTCATCGTCGGATACCGGTTCCGGCATGTTCATGACCTTTTCCACGTTGCGCACGATCAGGTGCTCGGGGATGTAGCACAGGCGGCAGTTCTTGTAGCTCGAGGCGCGCAGTTCGCTGATCGGGTAGGCGCCGCCTATGCCAGCGGAGATACCGCCTAGCATGGCCGGCTTGTGGGCCAAATGCGCCTTGGTGGCAAACAGAAAGAAGTTCTTGATGGCCGGGCAGGCCATGCCGTGCCACTCGGGCGCGAGAATCACTACCGCGTCCGCCTTGGCCAGCTGTTTCTCGAACATGCCCCAGGGACCCTCGTCTTCGGCCGGCCAGAGGGGCAGGGGGTAGGAGCCCAGATCGATGACCGATACCGCCTCGGCGGCCAGACCATGCTGGTTGATCAGGCTCTGCCGCATGAAGCGGGCGACCTTGGAAGTCTGGCTGTTGCTGCGGCTGCTGCCGGCGACGATGGCGATATTGAGCATGGGGCCTCCTTGGAAAGAATCGAAACTGCATGCTAACCGCGCCGCTGGCCAGCCGACAGCGCAAAATGGTTACAAACCGCTAGACCCAAGCCGCTAGACCCAAGCTGCAAGCCGCAAGCTGCAAGCTACAAGCGGCAAGCGGCAAGCGGCAAGCTGGAAGCCAGAAGCCAGAAGCTAGAAGCTAGAAGCTAGAAGCTAGAAGCTAGAAGCTTGAAGCGAAAACCAAAAGCACAGAGCAGCTACTTCACGTCGTGCTTTTGACTTTGACTTTGACTTTCAGCTTCCAGCTTCCAGCTTCCAACTCTCAGCTCCAGGTTGGGTTTAGCTTGCCGCTTGAAGCTTGCCGCTTGCAGCTTGCAGCTTGCAGCTTGCAGCTAAGAGCTTAAACCAGCACCAGATTATCCCGATGCACCATCTCAGGCTCGTCGATATAACCCAGTATTTTTGCTACCGCTTCGGTGGGCTGCCCCAGGATACGGCTGGCATCGAGGGCGCTGTAGTTGACCAGTCCGCGCGCGACTTCCTTGCCGTCCGGCCCCACGCAGACCACCATCTCACCGCGGCGGAAGGCACCCTCCACAGAGACCACTCCCACCGGCAGAAGGCTGCGTCTGCCTGAAGCCAGGGCCTTGACTGCACCTTCGTCAATCACCAGCCGGCCCCGCGTCTGCAGGTGACCCGCAAGCCATTGCTTGCGTGCAGCCAGCATCCCCTTCTCGGGGAGCAGCAAGGTACCGATCTCCTCGCCCGCCTGGAGGCGCTCCACGACGCGATCGATCCTGCCACCAACGATCACCGTGCCCGCGCCGGAACGCGCAGCCAGCCGCGCGGCGCGCAGCTTGGTGAGCATGCCGCCTCGACCCAGCGCGCCCGCGCTACCTCCAGCCATGGCGTCCAGCGAGGCATCGTCGGCCATCGCTTCACGAATCAGTTCGGCCTGGGGGTTACTTCTCGGGTCGGCCGTGAACAAGCCGTCGCGGTCGGTGAGGATGACCAGCAGATCACCTTCGACCAGATTGGTTACCAGGGCGCCCAGGGTGTCATTGTCACCAAAGCGGATCTCATCGGTGACCACAGTGTCGTTTTCATTCACCACCGGGATCACACCCAGATCCAGCAACGCTCGCAGGGTACTGCGTGCATTCAGGTAGCGCTTGCGATCGGAGAGGTCATCATGGGTCAGCAACACCTGGGCGGTGGACAGCCCGTGGGCCTGAAAGCTGGACTCCCAGGCCTGTACGAGCCCCATCTGGCCGATGGCCGCTGCGGCCTGCATCTGATGAATCGTCTTTGGACGCTCGGTCCAGCCCAACCGACTCATGCCGGCCGCCACTGCGCCGGATGACACCAACACCAGCTCTGCCCCGCTCTTGCGCAGCTCGACCAACTGCTCGACCCAGACCGCCATAGCCTCCTTGTCGAGGCCCCGACCGTCCCCGGTCAGCAAGGCGCTGCCAATCTTGACTACCCAGCGGCGGGCATTGGTTACCTTGTCACGCATATTCGATCCACAAGCAAAGTGTCAGTTGAATCGGGGCATTCTAACCCCTTCGCGACGGGGCCGTCGCTCCCACCGATAAATATGGAGCCCGCATACCTATTCCCGGTGGGAGCGGTCGCCTGACCGCGAAAGCGATATAAGGCAACTCCATCAATGCACGTAGAAGACCTCAGGGCCGTCTTCGTCATCTTCGTCGTCATCTTCGTCGTCGTCGTTGAGCAGACCCTGCTTGCGCAGCACCTTGCGGTCATCCAGCGCCTGGATATGGGCCCGCGCCTCGTCCTCGATCTGCTGATCCAGGGCCCGCACCTCGGCAGCGTACTCTTCGTCGTCCTGCATGCGCAGGGTGCGCTCGTCCAGCCAGTTCATCACATCCTTGGCCAGCTCGTCGGTACCCTGACGCTCGGAAGCCGAAATCACGTACACCGGACCTTCCCACTCGAGCCGCTCGACGACATCATCCAGCACTGCCTGCTGCTCATCTTCCATCAACTGATCGCACTTGTTCAGCACCAGCCAGCGCTCGCGCAGCGTCAGCGCCGGGCTGAACTTGCCCAGCTCATGGATAATCGTCTCGATCGCTTCGACCGGATCGCTATCATCTGGCGGCACCATGTCGACCAGGTGCAGCAACAGATGCGTGCGCGACAGATGCTTGAGGAACCGAGTACCAAGACCCGCGCCCTCTGCTGCCCCAGCGATAACACCGGGAATATCGGCAATCACGAAGCTGCGCAGCTGCCCAACATCCACCACGCCCAGGTTCGGCACCATGGTCGTGAAGGGATAGTCAGCCACTTTTGGCTTGGCCGCAGATACCGACCGAATGAAAGTACTCTTGCCCGCGTTTGGCAGGCCGAGCAGACCGACATCGGCCAGCACTTTCAGCTCGAGCTTGAGATCGCGCTGATCACCCAGGCTGCCCTGGGAAGTCTGACGCGGAGCCCGGTTTACACTGGACTTGTAACGGGTGTTGCCCAGGCCATGAAAGCCACCCTGGGCGACCAGCAAACGCTGGCCCGCCTCGGTCAGGTCCCCGATAATCTCCTGGGTGCCGGCATCGATCACGGTGGTACCGATTGGCACTTCCAGCACCATATCTTCGCCTTTGGCGCCCGAGCAGTCCTTGCCTCGGCCGTTTTCACCACGCTGGGCGTTAAAACGCCGGGTATAACGGTAATCCACCAACGTGTTGCAGTTCTCTGCAGCCACCAGATAGATGGAGCCACCGTCACCACCATCGCCACCGTCAGGCCCGCCCTTGGGAATGAACTTCTCCCGGCGAAAACTCATGCAGCCATTGCCCCCATCTCCGGCCTTGACCGTGATGGACACTTCATCAACGAATTTCATCTTGCTCCCTCCCGCTAAGGGATGGACTAAAGGTTGCTACAAAAAGAACAAACAAAAAAGCCCCGTCGTCAGACAGGGCTTTTTCGAACCGAGGGTGGTATCAGGCTTCTACGACATTCACGTAGC
>JAESUC010000097.1 GCA_016763285.1 Pseudomonas sp. | reverse complement strand
GTCGACGAAGTAGGCCGTGGTCCCCTGTGTGGCGCCGTCGTCACCGCCGCCGTTATCCTGGATCCCCTGCGTCCCATCGAAGGCCTTAACGATTCGAAGAAGCTGACCGAAGCCAAACGCGAAGCCTTGTTCCCCATCATTCAGGAACGAGCCCTGGCCTGGTGCATCGCCCGCGCCGACGTGGAAGAAATCGACCAGCTCAATATCCTTCACGCCACCATGCTGGCCATGCAGCGGGCCGTCGCCGGTCTGTCCATTCAGCCGGATCGGGTACTGGTGGACGGCAATCGCTGTCCGATACTGCCCATGCGCAGTGAGCCTGTTATCCAGGGCGACGGTCGCGTGCCCGCCATTTCCGCAGCATCGATTCTCGCCAAGGTGGCCAGGGACCGGGAAATGGTAGAGCTGGACATGCTGTATCCCGGCTACGGCATAGCCCAGCACAAGGGTTATCCCACGCCTGTCCATTTGGCTGCCTTGCGTGAACTCGGCGCAACAATCATCCACCGCCGCTCCTTTGCGCCCGTGCGCGAAGCGCTTGTGATGGTTGGCTCAGTTCAGCCCGAATCTGAGGAGATTTTGGTAGGGCAGCCACTGTTGTAGGGTCTCTTTGAAATCACCGACCTTGAGCTGCCAGGTACTTTGATTCTGAAAGAGCGTGCCCGGCAGCCCCAGGCCGAAAGTCCACGCCGACACGCCGCAAGTACGTCCCTGTAGGCTCGACGATGGCATCCCTGCCATCGACGGTCGGCTTAGTCCTCTCGCCCTGCGTCTGCCACCGGCTGCTCAGTTGTCGGCGGGAAAACCTGGAGGACTGTTGGGCAGTAGGGCTTGGCTTTTGATTTTGGACAGCAAACCCAACCTCACTCCGCTGCCGGTTGAGCGCACAGGCTGGCAGGGTGCAGAAAGTGTCTGAAACAGGGACGTTTCTGACAAGCCTCCAGGGACGGATTCACGGCGGCTTTCGGAACCCTGCCAGGCTGGGAGCGACCAAACTCTGAGTTTCGATCTATGCCAACCAATGTGATTCCGGACCACAGTCTGCTAGCCCCCGACTCCCCCCACCGTTACAATCCCAATCTTGTAGTAGCCCTCAGAAACAGGAATACCATGACCCACTCCTTCGTCCACTTGCGCGTCCACAGCGAGTATTCACTGGTCGACGGCATCGTCAAGATCAAGCCGCTGATCAAGGCCGTGGCAGAGCAGGGGATGCCTGCAGTCGCAGTGACCGACCAGAACAACATGTGCAGCCTGGTCAAATTCTACAAAGCCGCGATGGCGGGCGGAATCAAACCGATTTCCGGCGTCGATGTCTGGCTGGTAGGTGAGAATGATGACACCCAGCTGACCCGTCTCAGCCTGTTGGCGATGAACCGCAATGGCTACCGCAACCTGACCGAGCTCATCTCACGCGGCTATACCGAAGGCCAGCGCAATGGCGTGGTGACCATCCGCCGTGAATGGGTCGCCGAATCCAGTGAAGACGTGATTGCCCTGTCCGCCGCCCGGGAAGGCGAGATCGGCCAATCCCTGCTGTCCAACAACCCGCAGGAAGCCGATGCCCTGCTGCAGTACTGGATGCAGGTGTTTCCCGGACGCTTCTATCTTGAGCTGCAGCGCACCAGCCGTCCGAATGATGAAGAATATCTGCATGCTGCAGTCGATCTGGCAGCGAAACACGACTGCCCGGTGGTGGCGACCAACGACGTTCGTTTTCTCAAGCGTGAGGACTACGAAGCCCACGAGACGCGCGTCTGCATTGGTGAAGGCCGCGCCCTGGATGATCCGCGCCGGGTACGCCAGTACAGCGAAGAACAGTACCTGAAGACACCGGATGAAATGGCCGAGCTGTTTTCCGATATACCCGAAGCTTTGGCCAACAGCGTCGAGATCGCCAAGCGCTGCAATATCGACGTCCAGCTGGGCAAGAACTTCCTGCCGGCGTTTCCGACGCCAGATGGCATGAGTGAAGCCGACTTCTTCCGCAAGGTCTCCTTCGAAGGTCTCGAGGAACGGCTCAAGGTCGTACTGCCGCCGGACTCGGACAATTATGAGACGCGCCGCCAAGTCTATATCGATCGGCTGAATTTCGAGCTGGATATCATCATCCAGATGGAGTTTCCCGGATATTTCCTGATCGTGATGGACTTCATCAAGTGGGCCAAGAACAACGGCGTACCGGTAGGGCCGGGTCGAGGCTCCGGGGCGGGTTCGCTGGTCGCCTATTCGCTGCTGATCACCGATCTTGATCCAATGCAGTATGACCTGCTGTTCGAGCGCTTTCTCAATCCCGAGCGGGTATCGATGCCCGACTTCGACGTCGACTTCTGCATGGAAGGCCGCGACCGGGTCATCGAGTATGTCGCCCAGACCTATGGACGCAACGCGGTATCGCAGATCATCACCTTCGGCACCATGGCGGCCAAGGCCGTGGTGCGTGACGTGGCCCGGGTGCAGGGCAAATCCTATGGTCTGGCCGACAAACTGTCGAAGATGATCCCGTTTGAAGTCGGCATGACCCTGGCCAAGGCCTTCGAGCAGGAAGAGATTCTGCGCGACTTTCTCGCCAACGACGAAGAAGCCCAGGAAATCTGGGACATGGCGCTCAAGCTCGAGGGTATTACCCGTAACGTCGGCAAGCACGCCGGCGGTGTGGTGATCGCACCGACCAAGCTGACCGACTTCTCGCCGCTCTACTGCGACGAGGCGGGCGGCGGCCTGGTGACCCAGTTCGACAAGGATGACGTCGAGTCCGCCGGCCTGGTCAAATTCGACTTTCTTGGCCTGCGTACCCTGACCATCATCGACTGGGCCATGGATACGATCAACCGCGTGCGCGCCAAGACGGGCGGCGAGCCGCTGGATATCAACTTCATCCCGCTGGACGACCAGCCGACCTACCGCATGCTGCAGAAGGCCGAGACCACAGCGGTGTTCCAGCTGGAATCGCGGGGCATGAAAGAGCTGATCAAGAAGCTCAAGCCCGACTGTCTGGAAGATCTCATCGCACTGGTGGCCCTGTTCCGCCCGGGCCCGCTGCAGTCAGGCATGGTTGACGACTTCATCAACCGTAAGCACGGGCGCGAGATCCTCTCCTACCCGCATCCGAATTATCAGCTCGACAGCCTCAAGCCCGTGCTGGCGCCCACCTACGGCATCATCCTGTACCAGGAACAGGTCATGCAGATCGCCCAGGTGATGGCCGGTTACACGCTGGGCGGCGCCGACATGCTGCGCCGGGCCATGGGCAAGAAAAAGCCCGAGGAAATGGCCAAACAGCGCCAGGTCTTTCTAGAAGGTTGTGAAAATAACGGTATTGACCCTGATCTGGCAGGCAACATCTTTGATCTGGTAGAAAAGTTTGCCGGCTATGGTTTCAACAAGTCGCACTCGGCGGCCTACGGGCTGGTGTCCTATCAGACCGCCTGGCTGAAGGCCCATTACCCGGCGCCCTTCATGGCTGCAGTGCT
>JAESUC010000096.1 GCA_016763285.1 Pseudomonas sp. | reverse complement strand
GGCGTCAGATTTGCGGGAATAGCTCAGTTGGTAGAGCACGACCTTGCCAAGGTCGGGGTCGCGAGTTCGAGTCTCGTTTCCCGCTCCATATGTAACAAAGAAACCGCCCAAGGGCGGTTTTTTTGTGCCCGGGATTTGGTGGAAGGCCCCTGGGAGGGCCGAGTTTCACCTCGGCCAGGGGCGTTTTGGGGAAGCGCAAAGCCGTCGAGATGGAACTCGATATTCCCAGCGGGGCGGTGGCAACTCCTTGCGTTATGACGGGCTCTGAATCAGTTGCCGGGCCTGTTCCCAGTTGAAGTCTTCGCCACGCTCCTCGGCTGCGGCGCGGTGTTCGTCGAGCAGCTGGTACTGGGCTATCTCTTCGTCGGGCATGAAGTGCAGGCAGTCGCCGCCGAAGTACCAGAGCAGGTCGCGGGGGATCATGTGGGCGATCTGCGGGTAGCGACTGATGATTTGACAGAGTATGTCCTGGCCGCTGTGCAGCGCGTCATGATCGCCGCCTTCAAGCTGGCCGATCATTTCGTCAAAGCGCTCCAGGAACAGGATATTGCTTTCCTCGGGCACCTGCTCCATCAGCACGGACTGCGCGCGCAGGGTATCAAACAGACTCTTGAGCAGGGCCATATGGTAGCGGTGGTAGGGTAGGTCTGGATTCATGTCGGACTCCTCTGGCAATGCGCGGGAGTCTAACAAAAAGCAGGGGCGATGGCTTGCATCGCCCCTGGTGGGAGAATGGCCGACCGGGGAGGTCGGCCGGTGCCTACGCCGGTTTGGCGCTGGCGGTCTTGCGTTTCTTGCGGGCGGGCGTCATTTCTTCCTTGGTAAAGTCGTCCACCGCAATCACTGCGGCCCGGGCTTCGCGTGCGTCCCGGATCAGGGCGGCATCGTCGGCGCTGATCACGCCGGCTTCGACGGCGGCATCGACTTCATCCACGCCTGGAGCCACCTGCAGCTCCTTCTTGTGAATTGCCTTGGCGATACGCGCCTCCAGCGGATCGGCGGCGATCACCTTGTGCAGGGTGACGTTGACCAGACCGGTGGCATCCTCGGTATCCTGGCTCTGATAGCAGCCATCCAGCAGCCTGTCCCGCGATGCGCCCGGTGTCATCAGCCGCTTGGCGACTTCGGCGGTGACGCTGTCAGCCGGAGGCGACATGTGGCGGCCGAGCGGGAACACCAGCACCCTCAGCAATACCCCGACCCGGGTATCGGGGAAGTTGTGAATGATCTCGTGCATGGCCTGTTCGGTCTTGGCCAACAGATCTTCCACACCCCATTGCACGAAGGGCAGGTCCTCTTCCGGGCAGCCCTGATCCTGGTACTGCTTCAGCGTGGCGCTGGCCAGGTACAGATTGCTCAGTACATCACCCAGGCGTGCGGAGATGCGCTCGCGGCGCTTGAGCTCGCCGCCCAGCATCATCATGGTCATGTCGGTCAGGGTGGCAAAGGAGGCGGCCAAGCGCGACAGCTGCTGGTAGTACCGGCGGGTATGCTTGTTGCCAGGCGTTTTCACGAAGCGTGCACCGGTCAGTGCCAGCAACAGACTGCCGGAAGCGTTGCCGACCGAGAAGCCAATATGCTCGAACAGCAGATTGTCGAACCGCTTCAGCGCGCGGGTTTCGTCCTCATCCTGGGTCGCCTGCATTTCCTTGAGTACGAACGGATGGCAGCGGATGGCGCCCTGGCCGAAGATCATCATGTTGCGGGTAAGGATGTTCGCACCCTCCACGGTGATCGAAATCGGCACTGCCTGGTAAGCCCGGCCCAGGTAGTTGTTCGGCCCCATGCAGATACCCTTGCCCCCATGAATGTCCATGGCGTCGTTCATGCACTGGCGCATGCGCTCGGTCAGGTGGTACTTGACCACGGCGGACAGCACCGAGGGCTTCTCGCCCAGATCCACAGCGCCTGCGGTCATGGTGCGGGCAGCGTTCATCACATAGGTGTTGCCGCCGATGCGCCCAAGGGCTTCCTGAATGCCTTCGAACTCGCCGATCGGTAGACCGAACTGCCGGCGGATACGTGCGTAGCCGCCGGTGGTCATGCTGGCCATCTTCGCGCCGCCGGTGCTGCCGGCAGGTAGCGAGATGGAGCGGCCGACCGACAGGCAGTTCATCAGCATGACCCAGCCCTTGCCGATCATCTCCTGACCACCGATCAGATACTCCAGCGGTATGAACACATCCGTGCCGGAATTGGGACCGTTCATGAAGGCTGCGTTAAGCGGGAAATGGCGGTTGCCAATTTCCACGCCGGGCGTGTCGGTGGGTATCAGCGCCAGAGTGACGCCGCGCTCTTCCTCCTCGCCCAGCAGCTTGTCGGGGTCATATACCTTGCAGGCCAACCCCAGGATCGTGGCGACCGGCCCCAGGGTAATGTAGCGCTTGGCCCAGGTAACCCTGAGGCCGACTACTTCCTCGCCGTTCCATTGGCCCTTGCAGACCACCCCGCGGTCGGGCATGGCACCCGCATCGGAGCCGGCTTCAGCCGAGGTCAGAGCGAAACAGGGAATATCCGTGCCGTCAGACAGACGCGGCAGATAATGATTCTTCTGCTCCTCGGTACCGAACTGCATCAGCAGCTCCGCCGGTCCCAACGAGTTGGGCACCATGACGGTAGAGCCCAGGTCCCCGCTGCGGCTGGCCAGCTTCATGGCGATCTGGGAGTGCGCATAGGCGGAAAAGCCCTTGCCGCCATATTCCTTGGGAATGATCAGGCCGAAAAAGCCATTGCTGCGAATGAACTTCCAGACCTTCTCGGGCAGATCCTGCAGATCAGTGGTGACTTCCCATTCGTCGGTCATGCGGCAGACTTCTTCCACCGGGCCGTCCAGGAAGGCCTTTTCTTCTTCGGTCAGTACCGGCTTGGGAAAGCTGTGCAGCTTGTTCCAGTCGGGGCGGCCGGTGAACAGCTCGCCGTCCCACC
Organism: Pseudomonas sp.; assembly: GCA_016763285.1. Classification (GTDB taxonomy): domain Bacteria; phylum Pseudomonadota; class Gammaproteobacteria; order Pseudomonadales; family Pseudomonadaceae; genus Halopseudomonas. The sequence goes on along the minus strand of JAESUC010000096.1, from coordinate 39,105 downwards.
AGACCGTACCGGCCTCAAGGGCCTCCTGCTCGGTATCGGAAATGGGCGGCAGCACCTTCTTGAACCAGGTGAACAGCGGCTTGCTGATGGCCGAGCGCCGCCAGTCGGGCATGTTCAGCGGTATGGCGATGCCCAGGAAGACCGCCCAGAGGAGCAGCTCGAACAGCCAGTGTGCGGATGAGAAGACTGTCATTGCCAGCAGATAGACGCCAACGGCGATGCAGCTGTTCAGCAGGCCGGCGCGCATGTACGCCAACAGGGCGATACCCAGGACCAGGCCGACAAGCCATAGCAGGATCATCATTCAACACTCCTTGATTGCGTTAATTCAGCATCCAGCATAGACGCTGAAGGCGCTCAAGGGTAACCGGGTGATGTAACAGGATGAGCTCTGCGGCGGGGAAGGGCGAAGCGGGGATGGCGAGGTTGCCGGTGTGCACTGCTCTTGATTTACCCTTCCCGTGACCCCATATACGCCTATTCGATTGCCTGGACGGGAAGTACTGCATGACGTCAGCCATTAGTATTCGAGGTCTGCACAAGACCTACGGCAACAGTTTTCAAGCCCTCAAGGGGGTGGATCTGGAAGTACAGCAGGGCGATTTCTTCGCGTTGCTGGGGCCTAACGGGGCGGGCAAGTCGACGACGATCGGCATTCTTTCCTCGCTGGTGAACAAGACCTCGGGACAGGTCAGCGTGTTCGGTCACGATCTGGATACCGACCTGATGGACGCCAAGCGCTGCATCGGCATCGTGCCCCAGGAATTCAATTTCAGCCAGTTCGAAAAGACCATGGACATTCTGGTCAATCAGGCCGGCTACTACGGCATTCCCCTGCGAGAAGCCAGGGAGCGCGCCGAGCGCTACCTCAAGCGCCTGGGGTTGTGGGACAAGCGTGACGAGCCGTCACGGATGCTTTCCGGGGGCATGAAGCGCCGACTGATGATTGCCCGCGCACTGATTCACGAACCCAAACTGCTGATCCTCGACGAGCCCACTGCGGGTGTGGATATCGAGATCCGCCGGTCCATGTGGCAGTTTCTGCAGGAAATCAACGCCCGCGGCATCACCATCGTGCTGACCACGCACTACCTGGAGGAGGCCGAGCAGCTTTGCAAGAACATCGCCATCATCGACAAGGGCAGCATCATCCACAACACCAGCATGCGCGAGCTGCTGCTGGAGCTGCATACCGAGACCTTCCTGCTCGATTGCCAGGCCATCATGGACGAGCCACCCGAACTCAAGGGCTACCCCTGCAGTCTGCTCGATGAACACACCCTGGTCGTTCAGGTCGAGAAAAGCCAGGGACTCAATGCGCTGTTTGCACAACTGAACGAGAAGGGATTGCACGTGCTGAGCATGCGTAACCGCAGTAACCGGCTGGAGGAGCTGTTCCTGGCCCTGGTCGACGAGAACACCGAAAAAGCAAAAGGGGCGGCCGCATGACTCACTGGCGCACGACCTGGGTGGCATTCCACACCATTCTGCACAAGGAAATCCGCCGCTTCACCCGGATCTGGCCGCAGACCCTGCTGCCGCCGGGCATCACCATGGCGCTGTACTTCGTCATTTTCGGCAACCTGATCGGCAGCCGAATCGGCACCATGGACGGCTACGCCTATATCGATTACATCGTGCCCGGGCTGATCATGATGGCGGTGATCACCAACAGCTATTCCAACGTGGTGTCGAGTTTCTTCAGTACCAAGTTCCAGCGCTCTATCGAGGAACTGATGGTAGCGCCGGTCTCCCCGCATACGATACTGCTCGGCTATGTATTCGGCGGCGTGGCCCGGGGGCTGGCGGTGGGTCTGATCGTGACCATCATGTCGCTGTTCTTCACCCGTTTGCAGGTGCAGCACCTGGGCCTGACCATTGCGGTGGTTTTCCTGACGTCACTGGTGTTTGCGCTGGGCGGTTTCATCAACGCGGTGTTTGCCAAGACCTTCGATGATATTTCCATCATCCCGACCTTCGTGCTGACACCTCTGACCTACCTGGGTGGGGTGTTCTACAGCATCAGCATGCTGCCGGAGTTCTGGCAGAAGGTATCGATGATCAACCCCATACTGCACATGGTCAATGCGTTCCGCTACGGGATTCTTGGTGTGTCGGACATCCCCATTGCGGTAGCCCTGACACTGATGGGTGTATTCATCGTGTTGCTGTATTCCGTCAGCTACTGGCTGCTGTCGCGCGGCATTGGTATGCGGCAATAGCTGTACGTACCGAGATGACTGGCTTGCAGCGCAGGCGGGGGGTATTATCCTGCCTGTCTGAAAGGAGATAAGACATGACCCAACACCCCGCTGACCAGTCGCCTCTGGGCAAGAGCAGTGCTTATGTGAGCGTCTATACCCCCTCGCTGCTGTTTCCCATCGCGCGCGCGCCGAAATGGCAGGAGCTGGGGCTTGAGGCTGATGATCTGCCGTTTCACGGTGCCGATATCTGGAACTGTTACGAGTTGTCCTGGCTGACGCCCTCAGGCAAGCCTGAAGTGGCCGCGGCCGAGTTCGTTTTCCCGCTCAAGGCCAGGCGCATTGTCGAGTCGAAGTCTTTCAAGCTGTATCTCAATTCCTTCAATCAGACGGTCTTCCGCGACCGTGCCGAAGTATTGCGTACGCTTGAGTCGGATCTGAGTGTGGCCGCCCAGGGGCCTGTCATGGTGCGCATGTTCACCATGGGGCAGCTGCATAACGCCGGTATGGCCCATCTGCCGGGTGAGTGTATCGACGATCTCGAGGTCAGTATCGACCGCTACGACTACGACGCCGAGCTGCTGGCCCTCGCCGATGCGGGCGGCTACGCTCGGGAAACGTTGCACAGCCATCTGCTCAAGTCCAACTGTCCGGTAACCGGCCAGCCGGACTGGGCCAGTGTGGTGGTCACCTATGCCGGCAAGCGTCTGGACCATGCGGCACTGCTGCGCTATCTGGTGTCTTTCCGCCAGCATTCGGACTTTCACGAGCAATGTGTGGAACGGATATTCACCGATCTGTTGCCGCTGCTGGGCAAGGGTGCTGAGCTTTCCGTCTATGCGCGCTATGTGCGCCGTGGCGGGCTGGATATCAATCCCTATCGGTCCACTGCAGCGAGCTTTCCGGAGAATCTCCGGTTGGCCCGCCAGTAGTTCGGGTCAGATACCCATGTCGGACAGGGCCTGCACCACTCTCTGAAGGGTGCCGGCCACGGTGGGGTGGCGCGCATAGAAGTGTTCGATGGACAGATTGACGCTGTCCACAAGGCTGGTGTCGTCGGTCTCCGTCCCGGTTTCCTGTTCCCTGGCCAGCAAACGGGCCTCGATCCGGTCCGCCAGTTGTTGCAGGGAGGCCCGTTCCTCCGCTGACAGTGGCTGATCTGTTTCGGCCAGTATGCGTTGCAGATCTTCAAGCTGGTTCTTCAATTGCTGGGTGGGCATCAGCGACTCCTGTGACGGTGGTTGGCTATGTCCACTATAGCTGTCGGCGACGATCACGTCTCGCTGAGCCGCACCTTTGTCGGCACAGGCTGTCACAGCTAAACCGGTGAACTGCGGGTGCCTTTTGCATTACACTTCGGCTATCCGGAGTGGCTTGAGTACCCGAGCCCATGTGCGCCGGTTCCAGATCAGGGAGAATCCGTATGAAGGTAGTACCTTTTGCATTGCAAGTGATTCTGGCGGGGGTGGTCTCCGTTGGCACTGCGGGTGCGGTCATGGCCCAGGAAGAATACGACGACTATGCCGCCGAAGCAGGCAATCCGGATCCCTGGGAGCCGGTCAATCGCGTGGTTTTCAATTTCAACGATACGCTCGATCGCTTTACCCTCAAGCCGGCGGCCAAGGCCTACGATACTGTCGTACCGCAACCGGTCAGCAACAGTGTGAGCAATGTATTCAGCAATCTGGGTGAGCCGCGCAACTTTGTGCACAATGTGTTGCAGGGCAAACTCCACGAGGCCGGCATCGACACTGCGCGCTTCCTGCTCAACACCACAGTAGGCGTGGTTGGTGTGTTCGATGTGGCCACGCGGATGGGCTTGCAGCGCAACGACGAGGACTTCGGCCAGACGCTGGGTGCCTGGGGCGTTCCCAGTGGTCCCTATGTGGTGCTTCCGCTGCTGGGCCCGAGTACCTTGCGCGATGGTGCGGCCCGGGTTCCGGAAAGTTATGCCAATTATATGTATGCAGAACAGGTCGAACATGTGCCGACACGTAACACGCTTATCGGGACAGACCTGATCGACACCCGGGCCAGTCTGCTGTCCCGTGAGGAGCTGATCAGGGGCGACCGTTATCGCTTCGTGCGTAATGCCTTCCTGCAGAACCGCGAGTTCCAGGTCAAGGATGGCGACGTCGAAGACCCGTTCTGAGAACGGTCCCGAGTCTTATTTCAGGCTGTTGAAATAGACACCGACGATGAACTGGCCATTGTCGATAGCCTCGCACCGCATGACCTGACCTTCGGCCTCCAGCCCCTGGAGGCCGGGCGTCGGGGAAGCAATGCTCAGGCTGAGATGCGACTGTTCCGCCAGGGGACGGTCGAGTACCAGCTGCACGCCCTGGCTGGACAGGTCCTGGCAATCGGCTTCAATCGTTTCTGCGCTGTCATGGAGTCTGAGGGTAGCTCTGGCCTCGACCCTCATGCGGATGAAATCGCGTTTTTCCCTGTATTGCTGGTCATGAAACGACATGCGATGACTCCCATGCTGGATTTGCTAAAGCGAATCCTGAGCGCATGCTTTCGGGTTTCGCCTGACCTTCCTATCCTAGTTCCACGCCCAGTTGCGCACAAGCACTCTGGCATCGTGCCATGACAGTTGCCTGGGCAAGCGGATGGGAGTACTGTTTGGCCCTTGAAAACGTCAGGTTACTGACCTTGATACACACACCCTGTGGCCTGCAGCCTGCTCAGCTGTCGGCATTGACGTAGGGACTCTATGCAGCCTACTGGCACGACCTTGCTGGTTATCGACGATGATGACGCCTTCCGGCGTGATATCGCCATCCGATTGCAGAACTGCGGCTTTGACGTACTGCAGGCAGGGGGCGCGGTTGCCGGTCTGCAACAGTTCACCACCCATCGGCCGGAGCTGGTGCTGTGCAATCTGCACCTGCCGGAACAGGACGGGTTTGCTTCGGTACTGCACGCGGTCTCCGCGGTGCCGGATGCCTCGGTCATAGTCGTGGCCGCCAGTGTGGACATGAGCGAAGCCGTGCAGGCCCTGCGCGCCGGAGCCCAGGATTATCTGATCCAGCCAATGGCCGATACGGCGCTGGTCGAGCATGTGGTCAAGCGCACCCTGGACCAGAGCCGCCTGCGCAATGAGAACCGCCGCATCCGGGAGCGCCTTGAGGCCGCCAATAGCGAGCTCGAGGATCGGCTGCAGGAACTCAAGGACGATCAGGCCGCTGGCCACCAGGTGCAGCTGAACATGTTGCCGCAGTCGCCCTGGGTGAGCGGAGAATACACCTTCGAACGCCGTATCATCCCCTCGCTCTACCTGTCCGGCGATTTCGTCGACTACTTCCGGATCTCTGACACCCAGCTGGCGTTCTACCTGGCGGACGTGTCGGGGCATGGCGCCTCGTCGGCGTTTGCCACGGTGCTGCTGAAATTCATGACCACGCGTCTGTTATACGAGCAGCGGCGCCATGGTGATAGCGCACCGATCGAGTTTCTACCCTCGGATGTACTGGGCCATATCAACCGTGGACTGATCAACTGCAAGCTGGGCAAGCATGTGACCATGCTCGGTGGCGTTATCGATGAGTCGAGCAATACGCTGACCTACAGTATTGGCGGTCATCTGCCGTTGCCGCTGCTCTACGCCGATGGCGAAGCGCGCTATCTGCAGGGCAAGGGGCGGCCGGTCGGGCTGTTCGCCGATGCCGAGTATGAAAACCACCGAATTGCGCTTCCGCCGGCCTTCAGTCTGATTTTATGCTCCGATGGCGTGCTTGACTGTGTGGAAGGGACTACCCTGAGAAACAAGGAAGCCCAGTTGCCGGGGTTGGTGGAGCGCTGCGAGGGCAGCATGAAGGCGATGCTGGGCAGTTTTGGCTTGCAACCGGGCAAGGTTATGCCAGACGATATTTCACTCATGGTACTCACCAGGAACCGCGAATGATGACCACTGGCAAGATCCAGTTTGCAGAGTCGGAAGGCACTTTCGTACTCAAGTTCATCGGGGATGTGCGCCTGACCCTGTGCGCCGCACTGGACGCCTATATCGAAAAGATATTCAGCGTACTGACATTCAACGCGATCATCATTGATCTGACCGAGACCGACGGCATCGACAGTACCTCCCTGGGCCTGTTGGCCAAGCTGTCCATTCTGTCGCGTCAGAAAGTCGGCTTCCTGCCTACCCTGGTATCCACCCAGGACGACATGAACCGCTTGCTGCAGAGCATGGGCTTCGACCAGGTGTTCAATATCGTTTCCGAAGTTACCCCCTCCGCCTCCGAGCTGGAGGACCTGCCGGGGCAGGAGCTTTCGGAAGAGCTGGTCAAGGACAAGGTACTCGAGGCCCATCGTATCCTGATGAACCTCAACGATCACAACCGCGAAGCCTTTCGCGATCTGGTCAACGCCCTCGAGTCCAACTGATCCGCTGTTCGCCCGACGTTTCGCGCCGGGCCTTTCCGATACAGCAGCGGCTCAGGCCTGAACCGAGCGCAACCGCAACAGCTCTTCCAGTCTGATCTGATCCGCCGCGAAGGCGCGTATACCTTCGGCCAGCTTCTCGGTAGCCATGGCATCCTCGTTGTGGGCCCAGCGGAAGCTGCTCTCGTTCAGGTTCTCGAGCGGGTCGCTGGAGGGCTGGGTGAGAATGTCCGCAGTGTGCAGGTCTCCCGTTTCTTCTGACAATTGCTGCAGCAGCGCCGGACTGATGGTCAGCCGGTCGCAGCCCGTGAGCGCCTCGATCTGACCGGTATTGCGGAAACTGGCCCCCATGACCACCGTGGCATACTGATGCTGCTTGTAATAGCGGTAAATGCGCGCCACCGATTGCACGCCCGGATCCTCCGCGCCGTGAAAGTCCCGGCCCTCGCTCTTCCTGTACCAGTCATAGATGCGGCCGACGAAAGGCGAAATGAGAAAGACACCGGCATCGGCGCAGGCCTGGGCCTGGGCGAAGGAGAACAGCAGGGTCAGATTGCACTGGATGCCTTCCTTTTCCAGTTCCGCAGCGGCCTGGATTCCCTCCCAGGTGGAGGCAATCTTGATCAGGACGCGATCACGGGTAATGCCGGCCTCTTCATAGCGCTCGATCAGTCGGCGAGCCTTGTCCAGGGTGGCTGCCCGGTCAAATGACAGGCGTGCGTCGACCTCGGTAGACACCCGGCCGGGGACCAGACGGGTAATCTCGGCCCCCAGGGCCACGGCGAAGGAATCGCAGGCATCGGCAACCGGATCGAAGCTGCCGGCAGACGCCTTGAGCGCCTGATCAAGCATGGCGCTGTAGGCGTCCTGCTGGGCGGCCTTGAGCATCAGGGAGGGGTTGGTGGTGGCGTCCACCGGTTGCAGTGTGCGGATGGCTTCAATGTCGCCGGTGTCGGCGACGATCTGCGTATGTTTTCGCAGGCTGTCGAGTTTGCTTGGCATGCTGAAAAGACCCTTGGGATGTATCCCCTGACCTTAACTCAAGCCTGCTGAACGGGGCAATCCCGGGGCTCGAGACGGCGCATCATGTCAGCCAGCAACTCGTCGTAGAGCCCCAGCGGATCGTCTGTGCGGTGCAGGGCGCTGCTCAACTGGCGGCGAAAGTGCCTGGCGCCCGGCAGTCCCTGGAAAAGCCCCAGGATATGGCGAGTGACGTGGTTCATGGCACCGCCATTGGCCAGATGCGCGGCAATGTAGGGGCGCAGCGCCTGCAGGACCTCGATGCGCGAAGGGCGCGGCGTCGGATCGGCAAAGAAGCGACGGTCCACGTCCGCCATGAGGTAGGGATTGTGGTAGGCCTCGCGGCCGACCATGACCCCATCGAGCGTGGCCATGTGCTCCTGCATCACGTCCAGATCGGTCAGCCCGCCGTTGAGGATGATCTCCAGCTGCGGGAAATCGGCCTTGAGCTGCTGGACCACGTCATAGCGCAGCGGCGGTATATCGCGGTTCTCCTTCGGCGACAGCCCTTCGAGTATGGCGATGCGCGCATGCACGATAAAGGTATCGCACCCGGCAGCGTGTACCTGACCGACGAAGTCGCAGAGCTGGGCATAGCTGTCGTGGCCATTGATGCCGATCCGATGCTTGACCGTCACCGGCAGGCCGCAGGCCTCATGCATGGCATTCACACCCTGGGCTACCAGGGCCGGATGGGCCATCAGACAGGCACCGATCATGTTGTTCTGCACCCGGTCGCTGGGGCAGCCCACGTTCAGATTGACCTCGGCAAAGCCCGCCTGCTCGGCCAGTGCCGCACAGGTGGCCAACTCGTCCGGTTTGCTGCCGCCCAGTTGCAGGGCCAGGGGCTGCTCGGCGGGATCGAAGCCGAGAAAGCGTGAACGATCGCCATGGATGACCGCGCCGGTGGTGACCATCTCGGTGTAGAGCAGGGCGTGCTGGCTGATCAGGCGGGCAAAGAAGCGGTAGTGACGATCGGTCCAGTCCATCATCGGTGCGACGCAAAAGCGCCGGGACGGGCCGGGGCGACGCAGCACTGGGTTGGCGGGAGTTGCGGTCATGGCAGAAATCGGGGTCGCGTAGTGGCCGGGTATTGTGCCTGAACGGGCGCTCGAATCAACACCGGCGGTCGCCGCGGCGCGCCATGGTCCGTCGCGACGACCACCTGAAAGTGCTGTCACTTCTCCAGATCGAGCCGCTCGTGCCACCCGGCGATCGATTCCTGCGGGTATTCATCAAAATGCTTGTCCCCCGGGCGAATCGGGACTTCTACCCAGGGCGCGCGGGAACCCAGCATCATGTGGGTCTGTTCGGGCGGTGTTGGCAAGGGCGTATCGATGGCCGAGGCAAACGGATGGATCAGCTCCGGCCACTCGGGACTGAACAGCCAGAGCGCGCTGCCGCACTGGCTGCAGAAATGCCGGGCAGCGGTACTCTCTTCAGCGACGCCATCCTCTTCGGAGAATCGGGCGTGATAGATCGATATGTGATCGTGGCCGGTGACGGCCATGCTGGTCGCATCGCCACTGAGGTTGATGGCATAGCCTCCACCGCCCTGGGTCTTGCGGCAGATGGAGCAATAACAGCGCTGATAGGGGTAGGGGTGCGGGCTTTCAAGGCTGAAAGTGACCGCACCGCAATGACAGGAACCTTCAAGTCTCATGATGGCCTCCTGGCGCCGCGCGCCGGCTGGTATGGCTGAAACGGGGCGGCGAGCGCCCCTTTCTCTGCATAGGGCATCCGACCATGGCGGTAGGTTCCCGGTTTTCAGGCAGTCACGCGCGTCCAGCAGCGTTGCCAGAGTCCGGGGCGGGGGGCGGCAAACGCATCAAGCAGGCCCTGCGCATCGATCTGCCGCTGCTCCTTGTCGAAGGCCAGGGCGGTGCGCAGCGCGGGCCAGCAATGGGTCGGCAATCTGGCCGGTTTCTGCAGGGTTCTGTCCTGTTCCATCACCTTGGCCTGCTTGGCGGTCAGACGGCTGTAGGGGTGCAGGCCACTGGAGAGTTCGTACAGGATGCAGCCCATGGCGTAGATATCCGAAGCGCTGCTCAGGGCTTCACCGTTGAGCAGTTCCAGGGCGGCGTAACGGGGCGTCCAGGCAGCGATGCGCTTGCGGCTCAGGCGGGGCAGACTGTTGAGCAGCCCCTTGAGCGGTTGGCCGAGGCCGAAATCGAAGAGCCGGAGACCGTCGCTGGCCAGGATGACGTTGCTGGGCTTCAGGTCGCCATGCAGAACGCCGGCCTCATGGGCGCAGGTCAGTGCTTGCAGCAACGGCAGGGCTATGCTGCGCAGTTCGGGCCAGGGCAGGCCCTCGGGGTACTGTTCGAGAAGCTGGTCGAGGGTCGGCCCCTTCAGCGGCTCCATGGTGATGAAAGCACGCTGGCTGCCCGGATCGATATCGAACGCGAACAGGCGGATGACGTTGCCGTGACGCAGGCGGCTGGTGAGTGCGAACTCGGTGTAGAGCAGGGCGTTGGCATCGGGATATTCAGCGAACTCCTCGTTCAGGGTCTTGATCGCCACATAGGGCTCTGGATCGCCGTATTGCTCGCGCAGCAGATCCCTGGCGCGATAGACCGCTCCCATCCCGCCGACGCCGAGCAGGCGTTCTATCTTGTAGCGCTTGCAAAGCAGCTCGGGCAGTTCGCAGACGCGCTGCGACCTGCCGCTGACTGCGACGTGCGGGCTGTCTGCCAGTCGGGTGAGTGCCGAGGAGGGCTGCTGGGCAGTCTCGATCATGATGTTCTCCGGATTCAGGGTCGAATGACGATGGCGCTGATATTGTCCCGAGCGGGCCCGCTCAGGACCTGACTGAACAGCCGCTGCAGGGCGCGCTCGGCCGACTCCAGGGCAAGCGCTTCGCTGATCTGGTCCCGGGAGAGCTCCTGATACAGGCCATCGCTGCAAAGCAGCAGGGTGTCGCCCGGATAAAGTGTGAAGTCGATGATATCCAGCAGCAGTTCGTCGCTGGCCCCCACGGCTCGGGTCAGCGCCCGGGCCGAGGGATGCAGCGCGGCTTCGGCCGGCGCGATTTGCTGCTCGTGGATCAGCTCCTGCATCAGACAGTGGTCCCGCGACAACTGATACAGCTTGCCGCTGCGCCACAGATAGCAGCGGCTGTCGCCGGCCCAGACGCAGATCGCCCGTTCGCCCTGGGCGAGCAGCATGACCACGGTGCTGCCCATGACCGGGTCGGGGGTATCAGCGGTCATGGTGATTTCATGGCTGAGTAGCCGATTGACCCGGTAAAGGCAGTCGCGGACATCCAGCAGGCGATCGTCGAGTCCGCCGCCGGGCGGTAACTCGACCATCTCCTCGACCAGCAGTCGGCTGGCCAGGGCGCCGTTCTGGTGGCCGCCCATGCCGTCGGCCACCAACCACAGACCCCGCTCGGGCAACGCCAGCACCGCGTCCTCATTGCGCTGGCGGACCTTGCCGCGGTCCGTGCGCGCCGCGCTCTGCCAGAGCATGCCGGTGCTGGCCATCACAGCCGGGCCGGCAGGGAGAAGTCGCGCAGCATGCTCAGATCGAACGGGTTCGGCGAGCGCTGACTGTGCAGCAGATAGTTCGCCCGCAGGCCGCTCAGGTTGGCCTTGAGCATCAGGACATCGCGTTCGGTGTGATGGGCCACCTCCATCATGTCCAGCAGGCGGAACAGTGACCAGGGGCCGGTGTTCTGCTCGATACCGACACGTCGGCCGCCCAGGTCTTCGACGGTCAGGCTGGTGCGGCCCTCACCATCATCGGCGGGCCAGCGGAATGCCGTTTGCAGAATCGGGCCGTGACGATACTCCAGGTTCCTGCTGCCGTAGCGAAAGCTCGCACGTCCCAGGCTGGAGTCCAGCGAATGCGGCTCCAGCTTGAAGAGGATCTGCGGCTCGTTCGGATTTTCGGCAAAAAAGCTGCGGCGAATGGTCTGCAGCTTGTCCATCTGGGCGAGGAATTCACGCGACAGGGGCAGTGCCCGGCCATCCACCCAACGCAGGCTGAACGCGCCGTTGTTGTCGGTGACGAAGGCCTTCAGATAATTGTCGAAAAACGCATCGGCGGTACCCTGGGCCTTGAAGAACTCGCGGAAATCCGCCAGCACCACGTCGCTTTCGCTGTCGATCATGAACGGGTAGCGATTGCCCAGTGAGCTTTCGTAAGCGCTGAACAGCTCGCTGCGATAACGCTGGTTGAGATAGGCATAGGCATCACCCAGGACCAGCAGCCAGCTGTCTTCGGCCAGCTTTTCCATCCAGGGGCCCAGGGGCTGGGGTAGCTGGGTGGCGCTGCTGCGCAGCTGGTTGATCGCATCGCGCCGACCCTGCATGCGCGCCTTGGCCATGTTGAAGGCGGCCTGCTCCGGCACGCTGGCCTGGGCCAGAGCCGTCAGCTGCAGCTTGAGACCGTCCAGAGCCTGCATGGCGCCGGTCAGTTCGGGGCCGGGCCCTCCCTGTTCATCGAGCAGGCGATGCAGTGGCTCGAACTGGCGTTCCAGGTTCTTGCGGGCCGTGGCCGGCAGACTCTGGGCTGCTACCGACTGTGCCTGCTCGGCAGCCTGGGCGGCCAGGCGTCCTGTGCGGCCTACCGAGACGCCGGCAGCCTGGGCGGCCCCGGTCAGGTCGCGAGCCGACACATCCGTATCCAGCATGCCGGCCAGACGGGTATTCTCGCGCACCTGGTTGAGCAGCAGGAGCAATGGCGAGTTGGCGGCGGTCAGGCCGGTCAGCTGGCTGGCCCCGGCGCTTGCCGTACCCAGGGGTTCGATATGCAGGCGCGAGAGCGCGTCTGTCCATTGCGCAGCGTAGTCCTCGAAATACAGCTGCTCCATCTCGACCATCAGACGGTTCAGATCGGCCACGCTGAGCTCGTCACTCTCACCCAGGACCCAGTTGTCGCGCAGGATCTCGCGAACCAGCTCGCCCCCTTCGGCCATGAAGGTCTGGCTGTAGCCGTCGCGGGTGAAGAAACCGGGTATGACGTTGTCGCTGCTGGTCAGCAGTGACGCCTGCGGGCCCAGGTGCTGGGTCAGGCGGTACTCCGGCAGACTGGCAGCCTGCTCACGCAGCATGCGATAGACCACGGTGGCAAGCGACTCGCTGCGCAATTCTGCGCGTGCATCGGCCACCAGCCCATCGTCCAGCCGGTAGGCTGTAAAAGGCTCCTGGAGCAAGCGCGCGAAATGCAGGTTGAGTCCTTTCTGGGCTTCGGTATTGCCGCTGTAGCGCAGGGACCAGTCACGGGCCATCCAGTCCTGCAGGAATAGCGGGTCGCGCCGTTCGGCCATGTTCAGCATCAGGTAGGCGCGCAGGCTGCCCAGCAGACTTTCGCGGTTGCTCAGATTGGCCAGGATCTGCATTTCCAGTTGCTCGCCGACACGGCTGAGCAGCAGGCGCTCCAGGTCTGCCCGATAGGCTGCGTGCAACACCGGCGCGACCTTTTCGCCCTGATGCAACCCACCGCGCTGCGTCCAGGCGACCTCGTCCCGGGGCGCGAACACCCGGGTGGCGGCATAGCTGATGTCCAGTGCCTGCAATATTCCCAGGGCATCATCCTCGGGTTGCAGCATGGCCTTGTGCCCAGCCAGGGCCTGGCCCACGGTCTGCAATCGCTCCAGCCCCTGGTGATTGGTGGCGAAGCTGTTGCCCCAGACGATACCGAACACCGCCAGGCAGCCCAGTGCAGTGACATAGAGGGTCCGCTGGCCCCAGTTGATGCGACGAACCTCGCGCTGGTCCAGACCTGCCAGGTCCGACTCGGGAAAAATGACGCGGCTGAGCAGGTGGTTGATGAAACGGCCGTGGCTGGCATGAAACGCCGGCAGACTGCCGCGAGCCCTGGCGGGTGCCTGGCCGAGGCTGGTGTGCTGCGTACGCGTCGGATCCACTACCTGTGGGGCGCTGGTCAGGTAGAAGCCGCGTAACTGGCTGGCGCGCTGGTAGCGGTTGCCGGAAAAGGCCAGTTCGATGAACAGCCCCAGGCGTTCTTCCACCTGACCGAGGCGCAGCGGGAAATCGAGAATCCGCCCCCGCCGCTGACTGTCGCGCTCCTGGTGCATGCGCATCACGACCTGGCTGTTGAGCCGGCGCATCAACGCCTCGAATTCCTCGCGCACCACCTGCACGTCGGTGCTGTTCTGGCCCTTGCGGAAACTGACCCCCAGTACCTGGTCGCTTTCTTCACGGGACAGCTGGTCGAAGAAGTCATTGAAGCCGACCAGCTCGTCAGCCTTGCTGATGACCAGGTAGACCGGAACATCGGCGCCCAGGCGCTGATTGATATCGTGCAGCCGTTGGCGGGTCTGGCGTGCCAGGGTTTCCAGTTCCAGCTCCGAGCCATCCAGCAGCAGGTTGACCGGGACGCTGATCAATACGCCATTGAGGGAACGGGGTCGGCGCTTGCGCAACAATCCGAGCAGACTCTGCCAGCCGGCAGCATCCACCTCCGGGTCGTCATGGGTCAGGTACCGCCCGGCGGTGTCGATCAGGATCGCGTGCTCGGCGAAATACCAGTCGGCGTAGCGCGTGCTGCTGACATCGCGGGTCAGGCGCTGTTTGTCGCCCTTGTTGAGCGGGAACTCGAGGCCGGAAAAGTCCAGCAGGCTGGTCTTGCCGGCACCCTCGGGCCCCATCACCAGATACCAGGGAAGCTCACGCCGGCGACGGTCGCTGTGTCCGCTGTACAGACTGGAGCGGCGCAGGGTGCGCAGCGCTTCACGGAAACGCCCGTGCAGCGCCAGGTGCTCCTCGATGATCCGTTCCTCGCGTTGCTGGCGGGCCTGGAAGTCTTCATCCTCCTCGTTGGCTTTCTTGCGGACATTGGCCCGCCAGCTGACAAACACCATTGCCAGTCCCCAGGCCAGAAACATCAGGCTGATCGTCAGCAGTCGGCTGCTGGAGGAGGCCCAGAAGCGGTGATCGTCGACGGCCAGCAGGGGCCCGACAAACCAGACCAGCAGTGTCAGCGCCAATACCAGACAGAGGCTCCAGACCCAGTGGCGGCGGAAAAAGCGTCCGAGGCTGTTAACAAGGTTCTTCATTTCAGTTCATCCCTGACATGGCTTTGGTATCGGGTGGAGCGGCGCCGTCCAACGGCGCCGCGTTGGGCAGAGCCTGTTCAAAAGGCGCCACTGCATGGGTGCGCTCCTCATTGAGCATCCAGCTGAAAACTCCGTAGATCACGCCCAGACAGATCAGCGTGAACAGGGTTATCAACCACCAGGGCACGATACGCACCAGGCGCCGTCGGGTTTCCCGCAGCCCCTGCCAGTGGGGGGAGATGTCCCGCGGCACGTCACCGCGCAGTTGCCGGATCTGTCGATAGAGGCTGTCGCGCAGGGTTTCCAGTTCGATCATTCCGCGTGGTAGCACGCGGTATTTGCCCTCGAAACCCAGGGACATGCAGATGTACATCAGCTCCAGCATCGGCAAGTGCTTGACCGGGTCCCGCGACAGACGTTCGAGCAGCTGGAAGAATTTTTCGCCGCCGAAGGTCTCGTTGTGAAAGCTGCTGAGCAGACTCATCTGCGACCATTCGCTCTCGTTCCCCCAGGGGGTGGTCACCACGGCCTCGTCCAGAGCCGTGCACAGGACGTAGCGTGCCGCCATGACCTGGCTGCTTTCGGCGCCGTCCTGCAGGGCGCGGTGTTCAAAGCGCTTGATTTCCGAGGTCAGTCGATCCTTGAGAATGAACAGGTCCTCGCGCTCCTCGCTGCGCTGCAGCCGAACGATCTCCGACAGCAGGGCCGAGGCGACTGCCACCAGCGGGTTGATGCCCAGATTGACGTCTTCGCTGGGCCGCAACCGCGCTGCATAGACCATGCGCTCCTCAAGCTTCTCGAACTTCTGCGGGGGTGGCGCGAAATCGGTCAGCGGGCTCTGGGCCGGGGCGTTGCCGCTGCGATTGAGGATCACCGTGTGATCGTCCTGGCTGTAATCCATTTCCCTGATCATGTGTTCAGCTCCTGATGGCCCAGAATGTCAAAGCAAGTCCGGAAAAATCCCCGGACACGTGAAAGGCAAAGCCGCCCGAGCGCTCCAGCTGGGAAAGCTCTTCGGCATTGAGTTCCAGCGCAAAGTAGGTTTTGCCCGAGTGGAAAGGTATCTGCCGGGGGGCGACCGGCAACGGCTTGACCTTGATGCCCGGCAGATGCAAATTGACCAGCTGGCGAATGCGTTCCACGGGACCGATCTTCAGATGCGCGGGCAGGCGGCGACGCAGTTCTTCCGAGTCGCAATCGGCACTCGCCGCGAGCACGAAGGAGGCACTGCCAAGCAGCTTGTGATCCTGAAGCGGCGATACCTGAATGCCGTACTGGCGCTGTTGCAGCGTGAGTTCGACGGCGTGCTGCTCAAGCACCATGGACAGCACCTGGCGAATGGCATCCATCAATTTGCCGAAGCTCTGGCCCAGGTCGTTATGCTGATAACGGCTATCCAGGCGTGGCCGCTTGGTCTCGCTGGCAAAGGTCGAGAGCTCGCCGAGCAGTCCCAGGAATTCGCGGTAGACCTGTTCCGGGTGCAGCTGTTCGACGCCCTGAAGGTGCCGCAGAATCGGTTCGAAACGGTTGATCAGCTGCAGCATCATGAAGTCGCCGACCTCTGCTCCGCTGACCTTGCCTGTGGCCCGGATACGCTCTGCCAGAATGTCGCCGCGATGGGCGAGCATGCTGATCACCTCGGTCAGGCAGGATTCCAGGTACGGGCTGGCATGGAAGTACAGCCAGGCCGGAACATAGTCCGGGTCCAGGCTGGTGACGCCATCGGGTGTGGTATCCAGCACGTCGCAGACCTTCAGCTTCACGTAGGCGTTCTCGTTGTGCTCATCGCCCAGCAACAGACGGAAGTCGGGCAACGCGCAGCTGACCTGGCTGCTGCTGTTGTCGCCGGCGTTGGAGTCGGCTACCTGGATCTCGTGGGCGGTGTAGCGTGCCAGCACGTCGCGCTGTTCGACCCGGCGGGTCTCGACGTGATTGCCGGTAACCAGCGGCAATGCCAGGTAGACCGGAGCGTTGCTGGTGTTGGGCGGTACGTCCATGGCCAGTGGCTCGCGACCGTTGCCCAGTTCGAACAGACTGCCGTCGGGCAGTACCCCGCTGGCCTGGCTGATGACCAGCTTGCCCATGCCGAGAAACTGGGTGTCGATGTCCAGCTTGAAGAAGCCCCAGCCGAACCGGTTGGTGCGACAGCTGCGCATCTTCAATTGATGGTCGTAATAGCGGTCATTCTGCTGGAAATGCTGGGGTCGCAGCAGCATGCCTTCCTGCCAGACTACTTTCTGGTTGCTCATGATTCAGTCCCTGTCCCTGCGCTTTTCTTCCTCGTCCGGAGTCAGCACCCGAAGGCCCGAAGCATCCAGCGACAGCGTGGCACGGGTAATGCCCTGTACATCCAGGGGCAGGGTATAGCGCCAGCGGGTTTCCGGCAGGTTGCGGTAGGCCGCAACGATTCCGATGTAGCGGGCATCGGGGTCCACCGACAGTTTCAGCTCGCGGGTCTCGCCCGGGCGCAACTCCAGTTCCTCGACGGTAATCAGGTCGGGTGCCAGTGCCTCGCGGGGGCGCTGGTAGAGGGAGAAGAAGTCGGCATTTTCGAACGCCACCGGATGTTCGAGCGCCATCAGGCGCAGGACCACAGGCGAAGGCCGGCCATTGAGGTCGGGATTGAGCTCGGGACTTCCCTCGAGGGTCAGGTCGAGTTTGGTCAGCTCCGAATAGGGTGACAGCGTGGAGCAGCCGGCCAGGACAATCAGGCCGATACAGAAAACCAGGGTGGACAACGATTTCATGCGAATCATCCTTGCAGGTCGGTATTGAGGGTGGCGATCAGGCGAATCTGTTCTTCGTAGGCCAGGGTGAAATCGCGGGCAAACAGCTTCTGCCCCCACTCCCCATCCCGTTGCAGGGCCTGATACAGCTGCGTGTAGGCGCGCCAGCGGCCGCCCGCGGTATTGAGTCTGGATTTGCTCTCGCGCTCGAAGCGCAGGGTCAACTGTTCCGGCGACAGGTGCTCGACGATGCCCTTGACGGCCGCACGACTGGCCGCAATCAGCGCCACCTGATGGGCCTGCAGGTCCCGGTAGGCACGGTTAACCGCCTGCTCGGCGGGCATCTGTCCGCTGACGCCGGGCCGGAGCATCGCATTCAGGGCCTGATGGGCACTGGCCGTGTATTTGAGCGGGTTGCTGCTTTGGGCTTCGAAGCTGGTGGTGGCAAGCTTCAGCTCTGCCTTGAGTTCGTTGCGGTTGCGCAGGCTTTGCTGCAGATTGCCCACGCTCTGACGCAACAGCCTGGCGCTGCGCAGCGCGACGGCCTGGCGTTGTGTCTCGTCCATGTCGTCCAGAGGGATCCCCAGGGCTTCACTGAACTGCGCCCAGAAGCCCGCAGGCGCTGGGCTGGGCCCGGCTGTTGGCGCGCTGGGTTGCGGGTTCGGCGATGCAGGCGGCTCGACCAGCTCGGGTACGGTCAGGTTGACCATGTCGATGCGCGCGTGATCGCCGGCCTGGACACTGTCGCCGAGGTCCTGCTGGTCGAGCAGATCCAGCTCCTCGTGCTCGGCGTAGAGCTGCTCCTGCTGGTCCAGCGCGGCGAGCGGGTCGAGGTCGAGGAAGGCATCATCGGGAATGATGCTGCCGGCGGGTTGCGGTTTGCCGAAGTCCTGACTGAACACGGCCGGGTCCTGGATAATCCGCGCCCGGATGTCGAAGTCGCCAAAGGCATACAGGGCGCCATGCTCGATGCGCTGGGGCTGGCCCTTGGGTAGCAGTGTATTGGTCGCCTTGAGCAGGATGCCGTTGCTGCTGGTGTCGGTCAGGTAGAACGAGCCGTCGTGAAAGCTCACCTCGGCGTGCCGGCTGGATACCACCCGTTTGCGGTCAGGGATGACCCAGTCGCACTCCTCGGCCCGTCCGATCATGCCGCCAGCCTGCCGGAAGGTCTTGCTGACCGGTGTGTCGGTGACGAACTGCTGATTGCCGACCAGGTCCATTATCAGTTCCATGCTGCATCGCTCCTTGCGTTCATGCGTCACGTGTCGCTTGCGGGTCGCCCAGGGGGCGGTACTCGTCGTCATTGAATTTGGTATTCGCCGAGCAGCCGGCAAGGCTCATGACGAGCAGCAGGGCGACGGACCACAGGGTTGCGTACTTCATAGCGGTTTCCTTGGGTGCTGTTTGGCGGAATGCGCCGGGGGTTGGTCGTTCAATTGGCCGAGGGCGCATGGGCTCTCTCCCTGGCCAGGCGTAGCTCGGCCGGACTGATATTCAGACGCTGCATGCGATACAGCAGAGTGCGCCGCGGCAGGCCAAGCTCGTTGGCTGCGCTGGTCTGGTTGCCGAGATTCTTGCGCAGGCAATCCACCAGCAGGTTGCGTTCCACCCGTTCCATGCGCTCGCGCAGGCTGAGACGCACATTGCTGGTGGGGCTGGCTTCCAGGTTGAAGTGTTCGGCCAGCAGCTCGTTGCCTTCGCACAGCAGTACCGCGCGTTCGACCAGCCCCTTGAGCTCGCGCACGTTGCCCGGGAAACCATAGCCGGCCAGCTGCTCCAGGGCCGGGTCGGTCCAGCGGCAGGCGGGGCGGTCAAGAAAGGCGCAGGCATTGGCCGCAAAGTGACGGGCCAGATGCAGAATGTCGTCGCCACGGTCGCGCAGGGCAGGCAGTTCGATCGGAAAGCTGGCAAGACGGTAGAACAGATCCTCGCGGAACAGGCCTCGCTCGGCCTTTGCCCGCAGGTCGCAGTGCGTCGCGGCAATGATCCGGACATCGACCTTGTGGGTCTGCATGCTGCCCAGGGGGCGCACCTCGCCCTCCTGCAATACCCGCAGAAGCTTGGCTTGCAGGGACAGGGGCATGTCGCCGATCTCGTCAAGAAACAGGGTGCCGCCGTGGGCCGCGTCGAACAGGCCGGGGCGATCACTGTCGGCGCCGCTGAAAGCGCCCTTGCGATAGCCGAACAGTTCCGATTCCAGCAGGTTGTCGGGAATGGCGGCGCAATTCTGCACCACGAAGTTCTCGCTGCGACGCGAACCGCAATCGTGGATGGCCCGTGCGACCAGCTCCTTGCCGGTACCGGTCTCGCCGGTCAGCAGCACGCTGACCGGCGTATGCAGTACCTTGCCGATCAGTTGATAGACAGCGCGCATCGCTGGGCTGTCGCCGATCAGACCGTAACCGCGAGGCATGGCTCTGGTCGCCAGGCTGGTCTGCGGTTCGTCGACAGGCCTTGCCCGCAGGCTTTGCAGCAGCTGCAGCTGGGCCACCACGAAGTTGCCCAGGTGGCCCAGGGAGTCGGCGTAATGCTGCATGTCGCGGACCTGGTGACTGGCCCACAGCAGCAGTCCGACCACATGGCCCTGGTCGTTTTTCAGTGGCAGGCACAGCAGGCTGCGCCAGGATTGGCTCCCTGCCGGCAGGAAATCGGTGGCAAACAGGCTGCTTTCAACCGGGGCGAGACTCAGGGTCTGGTCCTGGCACAGGCAATACTGCAGCAGGTGGGCGTCGGTGTAGTCGCTGGGTACGCTGGCGCAGCTCACCGGTTGTAGCGCGCCATCGCAGTACTCGGCGCACAGGGTCAGTCGCGTGTGGGTCTCATCCAGCAGATAGAGCTGGCTCAGCTGGGATTCGCTGAGCAGGGCAACTGCCTCCACCAGGCCGCCAAGCAGGCCGTCACGGTTGCCAATGCCGGCGAGCCGGGCATAGCGCTCCAGCAACAACTGGGCATAGCGCAGCGGTTCGTTCATCTGGTCAAACATGGGCGAGCTGTCAGGCGAATTCACAGGTCACAGCTCCTTCGCCATCCAGGGCCGCATGGGCTCGGCGCAACTGTTCACCGCTGCCCAGTGCGGACAGAATCCGGTCCACCGCCAGGGGCTGCAGCTGCTGCTCGATCAGGCGATCGATCAGGCGTGCACCGGTCTCACCCTGGATACAGCGCTGGGCGAAATGCTCTACCAGCGTCGGGCAGTGGGTGAACGTCAGGTTGCGTGCCTGCAGTCGTTGGGCAAAGCGCTCCAGTTTCAGGGTGATCAGCTCGCGCATGACCGCTCCCGCTACCGGGTAATAGGGCACAACCTGCATACGGGCCAGCAGGGCGGGTTTGAAGTGGCGGCTGAGGGTGGGCTGGATGGCCTGTTCGAGTTGCCCGGCATCCGGTCGCGCACCATCCAGGCACAGGCTGTTGATCTGTTCGCTGGCCAGGTTGGAGGTCATCAGGATCAGCGTGTTGCGGAAATTGATCTCCCGGCCTTCGCCGTCATTGGCGACGCCCTTGTCAAAGATCTGGTAGAACAGATTCATAACCTCCGGATCTGCCTTCTCCACTTCATCGAGCAACACCACCGAATAGGGTTTCTGCCGTACCGCTTCGGTCAGCATGCCGCCTTCGCCAAAGCCGACATAGCCGGGGGGTGAGCCGATCAGGCGCGATACGCTGTGCTTTTCCTGGAACTCGGCCATGTTGATGGTGGTAAGAAAGCGCTCGCCGCCATACAGCAGGTCCGCCAGGGCGATGGCGGTCTCGGTCTTGCCGACACCGCTGGGCCCGACCAGCAGAAACACGCCTGCCGGGGCGTCACTGCGGTTCAGTCCGGCAGCCGCGGCGCGCATGGCGCGATCAAGTGCCCCCACGGCCTGCTCCTGGCCGCGCAGCCGTGCGCCCAGTTGCTCGGCGAAACAAGCCACTGCAGCGCTGTGCTCACGGGCCAGCTGACTCAGGGGGATGCCCGTCCAGTGACTGATGACTTCGGCGACCAGCCGGGGGCAGACTTCGTGGCTGACCAGGCGCTCTTCCCCCTGGGCATGATGCAGCTCGGCCTGGGTCGCCCTGAGCTGGTTTTCCAGATCGCATAGATCAACAGCCTGGTCATCGCCGTCGAGTCGGGCCGCGGCGCACTGACTGCGCAGCTCCAGGAGTCTCTCGACCAGTTGGCGCTGCACCTGCCAGCGTGCCTGCAATGCCTGCTCATCGGCCCGCGCCTGGGCCAGGGCCGTTGTCAGCGTCTCCAATGACGCCTCCTCGACGGCCAGGCCGCTTTGGCGGTCTCGCATGAGCGCATGCTGCTGGCGCTCCAGCTCGGCGATCCGGTTGCGCAGGCTTTCCAGTTTCTCCGGCGCCGCAGCCAGGCTGATTCGCACGCGCGCGCAGGCGGTATCGAGCACATCCACGGCCTTGTCCGGCAACTGACGCCCGGTCAGGTAGCGCGCGGACAGCTCGGCGGCGGCAGTGACCGCATCGTCACGCAGATAGACGCCATGGCTGCGCTCATACACGCCGGCCAGGCCTCTGAGAATGCTGACCGCCTCCGGGACCGTGGGCTCGTGCAGCTGTACGGGCTGAAAGCGGCGAGCCAGCGCCGGATCCTTTTCGAAATAGCGCTTGTATTCGCTCCAGGTGGTCGCCGCAATGGTACGCAGTTCGCCGCGTGCCAACGCCGGTTTGAGCAGGTTTGCCGCATCCCCGCTACCGGCCTGGCCACCGGCGCCGATCAGGGTGTGGGCCTCGTCGATGAACAGGATGATCGGGGTGTCGGAGGCCTTGACCTCGTCGATCACGCCCTGCAAGCGCTTCTCGAACTCTCCCTTGATGCTGGCGCCGGCCTGCAGCAACCCCAGATCCAGGCAGCATAGTTCGACATCCTGCAGTGCCTCGGGTACCTCCCGGGCGACGATGCGCAGGGCCAGGCCCTCGACGATGGCCGTCTTGCCGACGCCGGCTTCGCCGACCACGATCGGATTGTTCTTGCGCCTGCGCGCCAGAATATCGACCATCTGGCGAATGGCACTGTCGCGACACAACACCGGATCAAGCTTGCCGTCACGGGCGTGGCGGGTCAGGTTGTGGGTGAAGCGCTCAAGCGCCGAGGTCGGTCCCGCGGCCGCCGGGGCGCCTTGCCCGGTCGCCTGGGAAGCCCGGGCAAACCCGAGCAGTCGTTCTGCGTTGAGCGCCGTCAGGAAGGGGTAGAGATGGCTCCCGGCATAGCGGGCGGGCTCGCGCAGCAGCGCCAGTATCAGCGCGGCCTGGTCGACCTGGGTCCGACCCAGTTCCAGGTTGGCGACCAGCAGTGCGTTTTGCAGCCACTGCACCAGCTCCGGGGAGAAGGCCGGATTGCGCGAGGCGCTGCCTTCACTGTGGGGTTGAAGTGCTGCGGCGAAGGTGCCCGGGTCCAGCTCGGCGTCCAGCAGGGCGCGATTGAGCAGGCTTTCGCGGCGCTCGAGCAGGCATAGCAGCAAATCCTCCACCAGCACCTGAGTGCCGCTGCGGCTGACGCAGCGCTGCGCTGCGGTTTCGAGATCCTGGCGGGCAGCGGCGTCGAGGGCCCGTACCAGTTGTTGCAGATCCACATTGATCATGGCTGTATCGATCCTTGATGAGGTTGGCTGCTCAGGGTCACGGCGGCATCGGCGTTGCCACAGCCAAGCCAGCTGGTCCAGCCGAGCAGACAGGGGGTTGCGGCATCCAGACGGGGCTCGTGAATGGCATCCGGACGCAGTTGCAGGCGAATATCGAAGTCCAGTGGATCGCGCAGGGCAAAACGCACCAGGGCGCAAAGGGATCCATAGCTGGTACCGGAGGGCAGGAACTCGTGGAAACGCTCCCAGCTCAACTGGCGGACATGCACGCGAAATTTGCCGCTGCGATCGCGCACCTCATTGCCCAGTACCAGGCTTTGGCCCAGGGCGCTGTTGGCCAGACCCAGGCGGTTGCACTGATCCTGATCGATCACCACCTGCCGTTCGATGCACTGTTCGATGTCCATGCCGGTATGGGCAAAGTAATAGCGCAGTACCGATTCGATCAGGGCAGCCGACTGCACCCTGAGGCTGAGCAGGCCCAGGTAGGGCAGCAGTCGCTTCCAGTTGAGCTCGGGGTGGTCGCGCATGACGTCCCCGCCCAGACCAATCAGTGAAAACAGCTGGGACGAGAAGGGGTCCCGGGCTCCGCTGGCAAAGCGCGAGTAGTAGCGATACTTCTGCCAGATGGGCAGAAGCAGGCGCTGCAGGCGATCGTTGAACAGATCGAGAAATTCCCGAGTGGGATTGCCGTCCACGGCGTCCCCCAGCGCCTGTTCGCCATAGAACGCAGGCAGCGGTGAGCCTGCGCCAAACAGGCTTATCAGGTTGACCCGCAGCCGTGCGCGCAGCTTGCCGGCTTCGCGGAAGTACGTCACATGCTCTATATCGCTCCCGGGGAACCCCATGCTCGGGTTCGCCTGGAATTCGATCAGTTGATACAGCTGGCCCTCATCGAGGTCCGGATGTTCGCTGCGCAAGCGTTCGAGCACCAGCAGTACGCCCTGGAACAGGCTGTACTCGCGTATGCCGCGGCTCAGCTCGTTCAAAGCAGGGGCTGTTGCCCCATGCGTGGTGTCCATTGGTATAGCTCTCCCTTGGTACTTCTGACGACCAGCTCGTGATAGGAATTGAGGCTGGCGTAGAGTGCGAAAAATTCGTTGAGTATCGAGGCGAACAGGAACAGATCGCCTTCGCCCAGGTAGCCGTCGCTGTCCATATGCAGTTCTGTGCGTACCCCGCGGATCGGCAGGCCGCGATAGAGTCGATCCACCGGTTTGTGCCCAATGGCCTTGAGGCCGTTGAGCAGACGCTGGCTGACCTTGGCCGCATGCTGGTCGTAGTGCCTGGGCAGGTCGTAGGTTTCCAGGATGACCTTGAGTGCGTCGACGTTGGTCAGCGACAGATAGTTGAGCGACATGTTGCTGATCAGCTTCCAGAGAAAGTCCTGATGCAGGGGCGGCGCATAGTGCGGGGTCACCGCACTGATATTGCGAAAGCGCAGGAATTCAGGGGTCCCTTCACTGGGCCGGCAGATATCACCAAGTGCCAGTTCCAGGGGCAGATTCTGATTGGTGCAGGTCAGCTCCACCGACAGGGTCTCGTGTATCTCCAGACTGCGCTGGCCGAAGCTCAGATAGGTATCCATGCCATCGTTCATCAGCGATGGGTTCTGTCGCAGGCTGTAATAGGGGCGCGCCTGCGGAAAGTCGAAGCTGGCATCGTGCTCGAAGGATTCGAAGGGCACGTACTCCTCGTATCCCATGCCGCCGGGTTTCCAGCCGGTAACCCGGTCGACGGAGAACACCCCGCAGTGAGCGGCGTCGTACTCGGCCGGCCGCAGCATGTATTTGTCCTGCCGGCCATCGAGCCGAATGGGTGTGGCATCGTGGGCAAACAGATTGACTATCGGGGTGCAGTGCAGGCGGATATTGTCTACGCCGGGCTGGATCCGCTGCGCGCTGGTCTGGCGCAGGTCGAAGCGCAGTTCGAAGCCGCCGGCGCGTTTGCGCAGATCCTCCGGAACGCTGTCCAGCACGCCCAGCCCGTGCAGGTCGACAAACAGGAATTTCTCCTGGAAGGCAAAATACTCCTGCAGGTAGCGATATCCGCGGAACGTGTTGACCGGGTAGGGGACAAGGGCTTCGTCCTCGGCAAAGCCGCCGGGTTGCAACTGGTCTGCCGCGATCTTCAGCGCAGAGACCTCCTTGCCGAAACTGTCCTTGAGCGGCTTGCCCTGGGTGTCCAGCAGCAGGACCTGGATGCCCTCCAGATGGCGCATCATGCTCAGATACAGGGTCTGGCTGACGTAGCGCTCCCCGGCCAGATGCAGCCGCAGCCGATCCAGCTTGAGGTCGACCAGGCGCGCGCCACCGTTGATGCCCATCTGCACGCTGAGCAGCGCCCCCTGGCCCTTGACCGAGTATTCGACCTGGCGGACGGTCAGCGCGGTCAGTTCGATGTTCGTGGTGGTACGGAAACGGCAGGCTGTTCCCTTGACCGGCCGGGATTCCACCGGTGTGCCCCGGGGCACCACAACGGATGCTCCGGGGTTGTCCAGGGCGTCGAACTGCAGGATGCTGAAGGCGGGTAACGGCCGCATGTAGTTGGGCCAGAGCAGATACATCAGCGAGTGGGTGAGTTCGGGAAGCTCGTCATCGAGCTTCTGACGCAGGCGTCCGGTGAGGAACGCAAAGCCTTCCAGTAGGCGCTCGACATCCGGGTCACGGCCGCTCTGACCCAGAAACGGGGCCAGAGCCGGGCTGCGTTCGGCAAAGCGTTTGCCCTGCTGGCGCAGGGCGGTCAGTTCGCTCTGGTAGTAATGATTGAAGGACATGTACAGCGCTTCCTTGTGCACGAATACGGATTGCCTGAACGCGGCAACCGTTGAATGCTTGACCTGATGGTGTCTCTGCGGTGTGTGCGGACCTGCTAGCGAACCAGTACCTGACCGCTGCCATTGAGACGGGCGGTGAAACTGACGGCGCGCCGATGGCCGTCCATATCGACCATGCCCTCCAGCGCAAATGACAGATTCAGCGGGTCGTGGTCACGGGGCAGTGCGACCACGCGGACCTGACTCAGCCGGGGTTCGTAGCGTTCGATAAAGCTCTCGATCGCAGTACGCGCCTGCTGCAGCGAATCGTGCAACGACAGGCGCATGTCATTGAGATCAGGCAGCCCGTAATCCGGCAGGGCCTGCACGCTGCCCGCGCGGGTACTCAACATCTTGGCCAGGTGGGCGGCGATCGAGGCGACAATCGCCTGATCGTGGCTCCAACCGGCACGTCGCATGTTTTCGCCCGCCAGGCGTTCGAACAGGCTGCCGTAGCTCATTGCTTATTCCTTTTCCATCTTGCCGACCAGCGACAGCGTGAAATCGGCACCCATATACTTGAAATGCGGGCGCACGCTGAGATTGACCCGGTACATGCCCGGCTGCCCCTCGATATCGCTCACGCTGACCTGCGCAGCGCGCAGAGGCCGGCGTCCACGGACTTCGGGGTTGGGGTTGTCCTGGTCGGCGACGTACTGGCGGATCCACTTGTTCAATTCCAGCTCCAGATCCGTGCGTTCCTTCCAGGAACCGATCTGCTCGCGCTGCAGCACCTTGAGGTAATGGGCCAGGCGGTTGACGATGAACATGTAGGGCAGTTGCGTTCCCAGTCGGAAGTTCAGTTCCGCGGCCTTGCCTTCCTCGCTGTTGCCGAAGAACTTGGCTTTCTGGGTACTGTTGGCCGAGAAGAAGGCGGCGTTGTCGCTGCCCTTGCGCATGGTCAGTGCGATAAAGCCCTCATCGGCCAGCTCGTATTCACGGCGGTCGGAGACCAGCACTTCGGTCGGTATCTTGGTCTCGATCTCGCCCATGCTCTCGAAATGATGCAGGGGCAGATCCTCCACCGCGCCACCGCTCTGCGGACCAATGATGTTGGGACACCAGCGGAAACGCGCAAAGCTGTCGGTCAGGCGGGTAGCGAAGGTGAACGCGGTATTGCCCCACAGGTAGTGCTCGTGACTGGCGGCGACGTTTTCCTTGTAGGCGAAGCTGCGTACCGGATTGTCTTCGGGGTCGTAGGGGTTGCGCAGCAAGAACCGCGGCAGGGTCAGGCCGACATAGCGGGCATCCTCTCGCTCACGGAAGCCCTGCCACTTGGCAAACTGGGGCCCCTCGAAGTGGTCCTTGAGATCCTTGATATCGGGCAGCCCGGTGAAGCTCTCGAGTCCGAAGAACTTGGGGCCGGCTGCGGCGATGAAGGGCGCGTGGGCCATGCTCGCCACGCTGGCCACGTGTTGCAGGGTCTTCATGTCCTGTGAGCTGGGATCGAAGAAATAGTTGGCGATCAGCGCACCCACCGGCTGGCCGCCGAACTGGCCGTACTCGGCGGTATAGACATGCTTGTACAGACCGGACTGGACGATCTCGGGGCTGTCTTCGAAATCCTCGAGCAGGTCCTGCTTGGAGGCGTTGATGATCTCGAGCTTGATGTTCTCGCGAAAATCCGTGCGATCCACCAGGATCTGCAGGCCGCGCCAGGCGGATTCCAGGGCCTGGAATTCCGGCTGGTGCAGAATTTCATCCATCTGGCGGCTGAGCTTGGCGTCAATCTCGGCAATCATCCGGTCGACCATGGCCTTCTTTACCGGCTCCTTCTCGTTCTGCGGCTTGAGCAGTTCGCCGATGAAGGCTGACACGCCGCGTCGGGCGATCCCGTAGGCTTCATCATCCGGCGTCAACCGTGTTTCCGCGATGATGCGATCGAGAATGCTGGTTTCTTCAGCCTGCTGGCTGATTTCCGCTGTTGCTGGAGTGTTCATGGGGGCGTCCTTGTCAGATGATCAGTTGTCGGGCGTGGGCTGGGCAGCCAGTCCAAGTTCGGCAAGAACCTGGTCGCGCGAGGCGTCGTCGCTCAACACGCTCTCGATGGCCTTGCGAAAGGCCGGGGCATTCCCCAGCGGGCCCTTCAGGGCCACCAGGGCATCGCGCAGTTCCATCAGCTTCTGCAGTTCCGGGACCTGTTCCACCAGGCTGGTGGGGCTGAAATCCTTCATCGAGTTGATGCGCAGGTCGACATTCAACGAGGCGTCGCTATTGCTGTCGTCCTGCAGGCGGTTGGGCACGGTAAAGCCCAGACTCAGTTCCTGCTTGGCCAGCACATCATCAAAACTGCTCCTGTCGATCGCGATCGGTTTGCGTTGCTCGATGGTGCGGTCGTCGGGGCGCTGGGTGAAGTCGCCCAGCACCATGAGCTTCAATGGCAGCTCGACCTCCTCCTGAGCGCCCCCATGGGTCGGGGTGAAGGTGACGTTGACGCGTTCCTTGGGGGCTACTGAGCCTTCTTTGGCCATGATGTTCTCCTTAGGGGTGATGACTAGGACCCGTAGGTCTGGTCGAGTGCGGCTTCCAGGTCGAGCTGGCAGAGCCGTTGATGAATGTCCTGGCGACGTTCGGGTCCGCCCTGTTTGCGCGGCAGGCGTTCATAACAATCGTGAAGCAGCTGCAGAACGCTGATCGCCAGCTTGGGTTCCCAGCGATCAAGGCGTGTCTCATGCAGGGTCTGGTAGAGCGCTTCAAGCTGGTAGGCGGCCAGCTCATAGTGTCTGGCCATGTGGCATAGCCGGGCCTGTGCCAGTTGCCAATGGAAGCGCTGTCGCTCGCTGCTGGCGGTCTGCATGCCCTGTTTGAGCATGGCCACGCCAGCCTTGAGGTTCTCCTTGCGCCAGAGCATGGCCGCAGCCTTCAGAGCCTCGTCCCAGGGGAGCTGCTGATCGTCCGGCGTGCCTGCAGCGGCAACGGTGGGGGCGTTGGCAGGCGCGGTGACGACCTCGGCCAGCCAGGCTTGAGTCTGTTCGTCGGCGAAGAGGCTGCCGTCGTGAAAGCGCAGCTGTTCGAGCCCTGGCAGCCGCCTGAGCAGCAGTTGGACCTGGACTTCGAGTTCCCGCTGGGCTTCGCCGGCGCCCAGCGCGTCCAGGCATTGCCAGACCATCCACTGGCCATCTAGCCAGAAGGGCGATCGGGCCACACTGTTTTCCAGGTCGCGGAGCAGTTCACAGAGTTGTTCATGGCTGCGGCCCTGTTCCAGTCGTTCGGCATAGGTGCTGATGCGGTCAGTCGGCAGGCCGCGAAGGGGCGTTTGCTGTTGTCCGTCATGTTCGGGCAGTGCCTCGATCGGAAGCCAGAGCAAGGTGCGCGACAGCCGAATGGCGCGCGGGTCGGTGGCCGACTGGTCAAGCCACCAGTCGCACAGCGTGCGCGTCTGTTCCTGCATCGCGCGCAGCATCCTGTGCGCGTCCCGGGCGCTGCCGATGGCCGCAGGGGCGGTATCCCTCTGGGTGTGAATCGGTGTCACGCTGGCGACCGTCGGCTGCGGACTGGCTGGTGCGGAACCCGGCCCGGTGTCAGGGCCAGTGGCCTGCCTGCTTCTGGCCGTCAGTTCGTCGAGTCGGCGGCACAACGGCAGTAACAGTGGAGCCTCGGACATTAGATAGCTGGTCAGACAGGTGTCGAGCTCTTGCAGCTGCGTTTTCAGGCTGCTGACGGTGGCTGCATCGATGCATTCCGGGTTGCTCACTGCACGGGCTACAGCATGTTCCAGTCGGGGTATCAGCCAGCCAAAAGCTGCCTGACGAGTGCGCGGCCTGCGCGGATGAAGTGCCTCCCAGTGGTGGGTGCAGAGATAGACCAACGAGGCAATTCCGGCCTGCAAACCACCAAAGGATTCACTCTGGTACAGGCTCCAGGTCAACCAGACTGCTGCGCGCAGATCCTTGGAGTGCTGGCGCAACAGGCTTTCGCTGCCCTCGCGGACAGCTGCCCAGTCCGGTCCGGTGGTGGCATGCAGGCAATCGGCCTTGGCAAGCTCCACTTCGAGGGCTTCAAACTCTGCCGAGTAGCGCACATCATCACCGCAGAAATCCTCTGCGCTGATGGGCGTTTTCGCCAGATTGAGATATTGATTCGCCAGCATGTTGAATTCGTCTTTCCCTGACACTTCGTTTCACCCGACAGCACGAATCCTTGGCTGAGTATCGAGTGAACGAACACGGTACTGAATATTGTTTAAATCGCAAAAAAAGTTGCGTAGGAAGTTGCGCACAATAATTGAATTGCGCAACTTTTTGCGCACAGTCTATGAGCAACAAGTTGCGCATTAGTGCGTTGAACGGGGTGTATCCTAGTCTTGCAAAACAGGGGTAGCAAGCCACTAAACTGTGAACTGTTTTGCTTTATGGATAAATAAAAGAGCGCGCAAAATCCAACGTCAGAAAAACGTCTTGATCAGGGTGGCGAGGGGTTGGGGACGAAGAATGGCGCAAAAAAAGGTTAAAGTGCGTCCCTCAAGTCTTTGTTGTGAAACATATTTTTCATTGTGTTCTGGCCGACGTGGATCTGACGTCTTCGAGCAGGGTCAGGAAGATTATATGAGACGCAGTCCGCATATCCTGATTAGCAGGGTTGACGACAGCATTTGAAGTTAAACTTTGCTGCCGGTCTCTGGAGAACTTTCAGGAGATGTCGATAAACTTGCGCAGTCGAGTTATCAAGGGGGTGCGGTGGTATGGTTTTTACTACCTGGTCTTGCCCGGGCCTCTAATTACACTCGGGTATCGCACACTTGCCCCGATCCTTGTGTTCCTGAGTAGAGCAGGCTCTGACCGCCTCGGCGGCGGCCTGGCATCCCGTCGCATCCAGGGTGAAGGCGAGGTTGTTCCAGCCGGCCTCGAGCTCGGGGAACTGGGCGGTCAGCACGCGGAAATGTTTCACTGCCGCCTGTTTGCGCCCCTGGGCCCAGGCAACGTTGCCCAGACCGAAACGGGCAGTTGCCTGGTCAGGCCAGCGCTCCAGCGCACTCTGGTAGGCGAGGGCCGCACTGTCGAGTCTGCCGGTCTGCTCCAGATCGCTGGCTGCCAGCAGGTAATGCAGGGGCTCGGCCGTGGCGGGCAGCACATCCGGCGGCATCATCACCAGCGCCCAGCGATCGGCTCTCTGCCAGGTCCGCAGAAAGACTTCAAAGGGCTCGCGCCGGGCTTCGTTCAGACCGCTGTGCACGATCATCTCTCGCCGTTTGAGGTCATAGCCCATGACTACGGCGTAATGCCACTGGGGCAACCAGTCAAACGCCAGGTTCTGCATGACCAGCACGGCATTGCCGGCATCGACCTCGGCTACAAGATCCTCCAGCTTGCCTGCCAGTGGATAGACCAGCAGGTCGCGCTCGCGGCCTGCCGCAACCAGCTCGACCTGCAGGGTGCCTTTACGTTCGGGGATGTATACACGGTCCTTGAGCGCTTCGGGCGAGGCGTTCCTGCCACGCTGGCTGAGCACCATGGCGAGCGCGGCCGGGCCGCACTGGTAGGCATCCTGGGCATAAAAGGGAACGTTCTGAAGATGGCGCTTGGCAGCGACATCAGGGAAGGCTTCGGGAGGGGGGACTGCGACGGGTCGCCCGGCGCAGGCTGACAGCAAGGCTGTCAACCCGAGCAGGACGAGCAGATGCCTGGCGCGGGGCACAGGATCAGCGGTTGATGCAGTTGACGAACTTGTACACGTTGGTGGCACAGAGCATGTCGGTCACGATGAAGATCACGAGAAACAGCACGATGACCCCGAGGATGCCACCCGCAGCACCTGCTGGCGCCTCGTCAAGCTGGGCATTGAAATAGGCCAGTTCGTCAGCGGTGAGACTGTTGATGCGCTGCTCGACCTGGTCGGGAGACACGCCCATGGAGGCGATCTTTTCCTGGACGGCTTCATCGCCGAGCATGCCCTTCAGCGCTTCGCGATCAACGTTGGCCTGCTCCTGATTGATGACCTCGTGGGTGCCGATCATGGAGGCCTGCGCATGCACGCTGGTCACGGTCGTGAGCAGGAACAGTGCGGTCAGCATGATCGAAAGAAAACGTCGGGTAGATGCGGTAAAAGTCATGGCATGTCCTCTTTATTATCGGTGGGCGTCCGTTGGGTTGCCCGATAGAGCCGAAAGCTCGGCTCCGACTTGCAGCATACGCGCTAATCTCGAACGCTGCGGATAGATTGATCGCTTATTCGTGCGCAAGTTCACTCGGCCGCTGCATTACGTGACGTCTTTCACCTTTTTGCTAGCAGCCTGTCGGACTTAGGCGTTCGTAGCGAGGGAAAGTCCGGTTTGAGGCAGTTTTCGGGCTCTTTTGAGGCGAATAGTGGTTCTATTTAACGAAAAAGAGGCTGAGAAATGACCAAATCCGGCTTTTCCGCAGCAGAACAGACCTAAGTCCGACAGGCTGCTAGAGACCGAAACGGTCACGCATCTTGTAATACAGCGCGCCCATTGCCGTAAAGGGAACCCGCAGCAGGCGCCCCCCGGGGAAGGGGTAGTGGGGCAGACTGGCAAAGGCGTCAAAGCGCTCGGCCTGACCGCGAATGGCCTCGGCCAGTATGCTGCCTGCCAGGTGGGTATAGGTTACCCCGTGGCCGCTGCAGCCCTGCGAGTAGTAGATGTTATTGCCGAGCCGGCCGACCTGGGGCAGCCGCGACAGTGTCAGCAGGAAGTTGCCGGTCCAGGCGTAATCGATCTTCACGTCCTTCAGTTGAGGAAAGGTCTTGAGCATGTTGGGCCGGACCAGAGCTTCGATATTGGCCGGATCACGGGCGCCATAGACCACGCCGCCGCCGAAGATAAGGCGCTTGTCACCGGAAAGACGGTAGTAATCCAGCAGGTAGTTGCAGTCTTCCACGCAGTAATCCTGCGGCAGCAGCGAGTGGGCCAGATCCTCGCCCAGGGGTTCGGTGGTGATCACCTGGGTGCCGCAGGGCATGGATTTGGCCTCCAACTGGGGGATCAGGCCCCCCAGATAGGCATTGCCAGCCACCACCACGAAGTCGGCAGTGACCTGCCCTTGTTCGGTGTGTACAACCGGCCGTGCACCCTGATCTACCCGCGTGACCCGTGACTGCTCATGGATGATGCCGCCCAGCGATTCGACGGCTGCGGCTTCGCCGAGCACCAGGTTCAGGGGATGGATATGGCCTCCGCTCATGTCGAGCATGCCACCAACGTAGCTTTGGGTATCGACCACTTCGCGTATGCGGCGCCCATCCATGAGCTCCAGCTGGGTGTGTCCGTAACGTTCCCAGAGCGCCTTCTGGGCTTCCAGATGCTGCATCTGCTTGGCGGTCACCGCTGCAAATACACCGCCGTCCTTGAGGTCGCAGTCGATGTTGTAGCGCGCTACGCGGTCGCGAATGATGCGCGCACCCTCAAAGGCCATCTCTCCGAGCAGGCGGGCCTGTTCCTTGCCGACGGTACGCTCGATCACGTCGATGTCGCGACTGTAGCTGTTGACGATCTGGCCACCGTTGCGACCGGAGGCGCCAAAGCCGACGCGCGCGGCTTCCAGCAGGGTCACCTTGAAACCCTGTTCCAGCAGGAACAGTGCGGTGGATACTCCGGTATAGCCGGCCCCGATCACGCAGACATCGGTCTCGTGACTACCCTGCAAAGCGGGTCTATCCGGGGTCGGATTGGCGGAGGCGGCGTAATACGAGGAGGTATGGTCGGTGTGAGCCATGGAGCACCTTAATATACAGGAGTATGTAGCATATTTTTTACATCTGAAGGCAGATGCTAGCGCCTGTATGGGGGTAAAGCCATAGGTTGATCAAAAAAAATTACAAGTGTCAGGTTGCTACCGCGGGTGCCTGGGGCAGGGGACGTACCAGCAGGACAAACACCATGGAGCAGGCGAGCATGATGCCTATCAGGTGGAAGGCATCGTTGTAGGCCATTATCTGCGCCTGTTGATGTACCTGGTTGTTGAGCATCATGAAAGCCGCCTGGGGATCGCCCAGACGCTCGGTCAGCAACGCCAGACGTTCCTCCACTGCCGGGTTGCCCGGTACGATGGACTCGCGCAGGAAGTCGAAATAGTACTTGGCCCGGCTGTCGAGAATGGTGGCCAGGGCTGCAATGCCGATGGCGCCGCCCAGGTTGCGCAGGATGTTGTACAGACTGGATGCCGATCCGGCCTGGGACGGGGGAATCATCGCCGTGGCCAGGATGGACATGGGTACCAGCACCATGGGCTGGCCCAGCGCGCGGAAGATCTGGATGCCGATGAACTGCTCGCCGGCGAAATCCAGGCTGAGCGATCCGCTGAAGAAGCTGGCGAAGGCAAACAGCGAGAAGCCCGTGGCGCAGATCAGTCGCGCATCCACGTGGCGCATGAGTATCGGCACCAGGGGAATGATCAACAGTTGCGGCAAGCCCATCCACATCAGCACCTGGCCGATCTGCAGGGCGTTGTAGTCCTGTATTTGCGCGAGATAGACCGGCAGTACGAATACGGTGCCGTACAGGCCCACCCCCAGGCCGATATTGGCCAGGCTGCCGAACAGGAAGTTGCGGTCCTTGAACAGCCGCAGGTTGACCAGCGGATTGGGTCGCGAGAGTTGCAGGATGACAAAGGTGACCAGGCTCATGAAGGCGATGACCGCGAGGGTCAGCATCAGATTGGACTCGAGCCAGTCCTTGCGGTGGCCTTCCTCGAGAAACACCTGCAGGCAGCCCAGGCCCAGCGCCATGGTCAGGATGCCCAGGTAATCACCCTGCTTGAGTAACTCCCAGCGCGGGGGGCTTTTCTCCAGGCCATAGAGCAGCCCCGCGATCATCACCAGACCCGGGACAATGTTGATGTAGAAGATATATTCCCAGCCGAAGTTCTGCGTCAGCCAGCCGCCGATGGTAGGCCCGATGGACGGGGCGAAGGTGGCGGTAATGGCAAACATGGCCATGCCCTTGGGCCGGTCCGCTTGCGGCAGCTTGGTCAGCACCAGCATGAACGCGAAGGGAATCAGGGCGCCGCCGGCCAGCCCCTGCAGCACCCGGAAAACCACCATGCTCTCCAGGCTCCAGGCCAGGGAGCAGAGCAGGGAGGCCAGCACGAAGCAGGAGGAAATGACCACCGCGAAGCGCCGCGCAGACATCACCATGGTCAACCAGGCTGCCAGGGGAATGATGATGATCTCGGCGACCAGATAGGAGGTGGAAATCCAGGAGCCTTCCTCGATGGTCGCCGACAGCGCGCCCTGGATATCGCGCAGCGAAGAGTTGATGATCTGGATATCCAGGATCGCCATGAAAGCGCCCAGAATGGCGCTCAGAATGGCAATCCAGTCCCGGCGTCCGGGCGGTGGGATGACCCTCTCGGCGACAGCTTCAGTCACGCAGCGACACCTTTACCTCGGCAGACATGCCCGGACGCAGATTACGGGCCAGGGGATGCTCGTCGTCGATCAGGATCTTGACCGGAATACGCTGCACCACCTTGGTGAAATTGCCGGTGGCGTTGTCCGGCGGTAGGAGACTGAACTGCGCGCCGGAAGCCGGAAACAGGCTGTCGATCCGCCCCGGTACTTCCTGATCCGGGAAGGCATCGAAGGAAAGGACGGCTTCCTGGCCCGGCCGGATGCCTTCGATCTGGGTCTCCTTGAAATTGGCCTGGACCCACAGCGCCTGCTGCGGCACCAGCGCGAGCAGATGCCCGCCGCGCTGTGCGTTGTGGCCTACGCGCACGCTGCGCTGGCCGACACGGCCGGCGGTCGGCGCCCGGATCTCGGTGCGCTGCAGGTCCAGCTCGGCACGGCTGATATCGGCCTCGGCTGCGGCTACCATGGCTTCGAGACGGGCGATGTCGGCGTTCAGGCTGTCCTTGCTCAAGGTCTGGGTCTGTACGTCGGCGACGGCCCGGCGCACCTGGGCCCTGGCGACGTCAAGCTGGGCGCGGAAATTGCTCAGTTGCTCTTCAGAGGCGAAGCCGGACTGGCGCAGGGGGGTGATACGATCGATGTCCAGCTGAACACGCCTCTGCTCGGCCTGGCGGGCTTCGACTTCGGCCTGGGCCGAGCTGATCAGACTGTCCTGCTGCACCAGCCTTGATTGCGCTTCCCGATGTTCGGCCTGCCGGGTTGCCAGATTGGCCTTGGCGTGGGCCAGGGCGATCTCGAAATCCCGGGGGTCCAGGCGCACCAGCACGTCACCGGTATCGACCAGCTGGTTGTCGTCGACCAGTACCTCGATCACCTGGGCGTCCAGCTGACTGCTGACTCGCGCGATCTCGGCATGGATATAGGCGTTGTCGGTACTCTGATAATGTCGGCCTATCAGCCACCAGTGGGCAAAGAAGGCTGCGCCGATCAGACCCGCGAGTAGAAAGAAGATCAGAAGACGCGTTCGAACCCGAGCTGACATGCTAATTCCTTATTATTTGTTCTTCGTCAGCACTCTAGCACTGTTGCACCCCGCCAGAGAGGCGTTAGAATCCGGACACTTTGTTGCATCACAGGAACAGTGAAAAAATGGGATTGGATGACGCGCTTATTTTCACTCGAGTAGTGGAATGCCACAGCTTCACCAGCGCAGCTCTGACGCTGAACATGCAGAAATCGACTGTCAGCCGCCGCATCGCGCAACTTGAAGAGCGCCTGGGTGTGCGGCTGCTGAACCGGACGACGCGCAAGCTGCGTCTCACCGAGGTCGGTCAGGCCTATTACGAGCGCTGCCGCCAGATCATGCAGGAGTTCGCCGAAGCCGAGCAGGCCATCATGCAGCTGCAGAGCGAGCCTACCGGCCTGCTGCGGGTCAGTTCGCCGATCGAGTTCGGCCAACTGTTCCTCGGTCGCGTGGTTGGTGAGTTCATGCGCTGTTATCCGGCGATCCAGGTGGAGGTCGAGCTCACGACCCGGACCATCGATCCGGTCGAGGAGGGCATCGACGTGGTCATTCACCGCGGACGCCTGCAGGACTCCAGCCTGGTTGCCCGTCCGATGATGACCAGTCCGCGTCAGCTGTTTGCCAGCCCCGACTATATCGCCCAGCACGGCATGCCCCAGCGCCCCGAAGAGCTGGCCAAGCACCGTTGCATCTACACCCTGATGGACGGCGGCCGCAAATGGCACTTCACCGACCCGAACGTCAGCGTGCAGGTCACGCCAGTCCTCACGGCCAATAACATCACCTTCGCCCGCGAAGTGGCCATTGCCGGTGCCGGCATCATCAATGTACCGGCGTTTATTGCCGAGCCCTATGTCGAGCAGGGCCTGCTCTGCCGGGTACTCGAGCATGTGGTACTGCCCTCGACCGAGCTCTACGCACTGTATCCCTCGCGCCGTTTCCAGGCCATGAAGGTCAAGGCCTTCATCGATTTCATGATCGAGAGCCTGGAAAAATACCTGAGTGCCGAAGTGGAGGCCGGTGCCGAGCCGCTGATATTATCCGCGGCCGAGCAGGCCGACCTGCAACCCTGATTACTGCTAGCCTGGTTTATGCCAGCCAGGCCGTCCGCGAAGCCATCTGACGAGAGATTTCATGACCGTTCGTACCCGTATTGCGCCGTCCCCTACCGGTGATCCCCATGTGGGCACCGCCTATATTGCGTTGTTCAACCAGTGCTTTGCCCGCCAGCACGGCGGACAGTTCATTCTGCGGATCGAGGATACCGATCAGGTACGCTCCAGTGCCGAGTCCGAGAAGCAGATTCTCGACTCCCTGCGCTGGCTCGGGCTGGAGTGGGACGAGGGTCCGGATGTGGGCGGCCCGCACGGGCCCTATCGGCAGAGCGAGCGCAGCGCAATCTATGTGGAGCACAGCGAAAAACTGATCAGCGATGGTCATGCCTTCCGCTGTTTCTGCAGCAGCGAGCGGCTGGATGCGCTGCGGGCCGAGCAGACCGCCAACAAGCAGACCCCCGGTTACGACGGCCATTGCCTGCACCTGTCGGAAGCCGAAGTCAGCCAGCGGGTCGCCAGCGGCGAGCCCCATGTCGTGCGCATGAAGGTGCCGGAGACCGGGATCTGCAGCGTGCAGGATATGCTCCGCGGCGAGGTCGAGATCCCCTGGGAACAGGTAGACATGCAAGTGCTGATGAAGGCGGATGGCCTGCCCACCTACCATCTGGCCAACGTGGTGGACGATCGCCTGATGGGTATCACCCACGTGCTGCGTGGCGAGGAATGGATCAACTCGGCGCCCAAGCACATGCTGCTGTACCAGTACTTCGGCTGGGACATGCCCCAGCTGTGCCACATGCCGCTACTGCGTAACCCGGACAAGAGCAAGCTGTCCAAGCGCAAGAACCCGACCAGCATCACCTTCTACGAACGCATGGGCTATCTGCCCCAGGCGCTGCTCAATTATCTGGGGCGCATGGGCTGGTCGATGCCGGACGAGAGCGAGAAGTTCTCGCTGGATCAGATGGTCGCGCATTTCGATATCCAGCGGGTCTCGCTGGGCGGGCCGATTTTCGATGTCGAGAAGCTGGCCTGGCTCAATGGCCAGTGGATACGTGAGCTTTCGGTGGAGGCCTTTGCCGAGGCGGTGCAGACCTGGGCGCTGAACCCCGAATACCTGAAACCCATGATTCCGCTAGTGCAGAGCCGCGTCGAGACCTTCAGTGATCTGGTTCCGCTGGCCGGGTTCTTCCTGGCTGGCAAGGTCCATCCCGATCCGGCCCTTTTCGAGCACAAGAAGCTGTCTGCCGACGAAGTGCGCCAGGCGCTGCAGTTGCTGCTCTGGAAGCTGGAAGCCACCCGTCAATGGGACAAGGAAAGCATCACAGCGGCCATCCAGCAGATTGCCGAACTGCTGCAGCTCAAGCTGCGCGACCTCATGCCATTGCTGTTCCCGGCGATTACCGGTCAGGCCGCGTCTGTGTCCGTGCTGGATGCCATGGCACACCTCGGCCCGGATCTGACCCGATTCCGCCTCAGACAGGCCCTGGAGCTGCTCGGCGGTACGTCCAAGAAGGAAGCCAAGGCCTGGGAAAAACTCTTGGTGGGGCTTTAAGGGCAAGGTCCTGGCTGGAAGCTAAAAGCTTGAAGCTGGAAGTAGTTTGAAGGCTGGCTTGAAGCTTAGAGCTTGAAGCTGGAAGTAGTTTGAGTGAGGCGGATTTCTTGATGCAGGTTGAGGGCAGGTGCTTGACGGCCTAGTTGGAGGTCGTAAGCTCTTCCAGCTTCCAGCTTCCAGCTTCCAGCTTCCAGCTTCCAGCTTCCAGCTTAAGTCCATGTTTTGCGTAAAATTCTGTTGACAGCTCGGGGCTCGGATCATAATATGCGCCCCGTCCTAGAGACGGGGCTATAGCTCAGCTGGGAGAGCGCCTGCATGGCATGCAGGAGGTCTGCGGTTCGATCCCGCATAGCTCCACCATTTTTTGGTCAACGCTCAGCGTTGGCCTGTTTTATCACTGCACCGGGGTTG
>JAESUC010000095.1 GCA_016763285.1 Pseudomonas sp. | reverse complement strand
TTTATGGCTTCCAACCAGTTCGGGTTGGGCAAGTGGTTGGAGAGGGTTAACCATGTCTCGAGTATGTCAGGTGACCGGTAAAGGTCCAGTGACTGGGAACAACGTTTCCCACGCTAACAACAGAACCAAACGTCGTTTTCTGCCTAACCTGCAGCACCATCGTTTCTGGGTTGAGTCAGAGAAGCGTTTTGTACGTCTTCGTACGTCCACCAAGGGCATGCGTATCATCGACAAGCGCGGTATCGATGTAGTGCTTGCCGAAATGCGCGGTCGTGGCGAAAAAGTCTAAGGAGCAGTCCCATGCGTGAATTGATTCGTTTGGTTTCTTCTGCCGGTACTGGTCACTTCTACACTACCGACAAGAATAAGCGCACGACTCCCGATAAGATCGAGATCAAGAAGTTCGATCCGGTGATTCGCAAGCACGTGAACTACAAGGAAGCCAAGATCAAATAAGATCTGGCTTGCAGCAAAAAACCCGCTTCGGCGGGTTTTTTGTTGTCTGCAGAACCCCCAAGACTATTCTCCGCCGATCGCAAAGTTGGGCAGGCTGTCCACCGGCTGGTTGAAGGCAAAGGGAATCGACACGGTCTCCAGCCCGATATTTTTCTGCACCACAAAGTGCAGGTGGGGGCCGGTGCTGTTGCCGGTGTTGCCGGACTTCGCCAGGAGCTCGCCGGTACGCACCCGCTGCCCTTCGCTGACGACCACCGAACGGTGCTTGAGGTGCAGATATACGCTCATGGTGCCGTCATCGTGAAGTATCCGCACGAAGTTGCCCGAGGGATGGGTGCCCCGGCCGTTCTGATTGTTCTCGATCTTGATCACCACGCCGGGCCGGGCGGCCACAATGGGCGTTCCTTCGGGCATGGCGATGTCGATTGCATGTTGGCCCTTGGGCCCGGTGTGGCTGTAGCGCCCCCCTGGCCCCTGGGTAACCCGGAAGGGCCCACCGTTCCAGGGCAGCGGGTAATCGACCAGGGCATGCTTGGCCCGCGGATCACCCAGGGCGTGGCGTAGCTTGTAGCTGTAGCTGGGCGGGCCGTCACCGGTTGGCGATAGCGTCAGCAGGCGGATCTTTTCCCGGGGCTGGAGAATCCAGCGCACGGGTTTGGCAGGTACACCGATGAGGTTCCTGGCGGATTCGATGCTCAGTTCCACTTCCACCGGAGCGTACAGGTCGTTATGCACGATCAGTGTTTCACCGCCGGGGTGCTTCTTGGTCGTGACATAGACTTGCTTGTCGAAGGTTTCGACCATGGTGTCGGTGAACACGAACACCTGGGCGCCCTGGACTTTCTGGTCGGTATAGGTGACCACGCCGTTGGCGTCGGTGTATTTGTAAATGGTCGAAGCGGACAGTAGCGGGCTGGCCAGTAGCAGCATCAGACCCAGAAAAAAGGCTCGCATCCTTTGCAACCCTCACGATTATTGTGTGACCGACCTTTCATCCTACCCGGAAGAGCGAGCGCTGGCGAGCCGCTCATCCGGGTTAGGTCGCGGCGCGGTTACCGGGCCATCGGCGCCGGTTGCAGCGAGTAGGTACGCAGCGTCGCGGCAAATTCCTGCAGTGCCTTGATGCCGCTGGCTTCTGCCTGGCTGCACCATTCGGCCAGAGCGTGCAGCATGTCGTGGCCGTTGGCGCTGGTTCGTGACCAGATGGCCTGCAGGGCCAGGCGCTTCTCGTAGATGATGCGTAGACGCTGACTGTGGTCAAGCACCTGTTGCAGGTTCTCTTCGTTGCGGCTGTCGAGCAGGCTGCTTTCCCGGCTCAGCAGGCGCTTGGCGCGGCGGAAAAGATGCCGCATCGACTCGTCGACGCGGTGCATTTCCTGGGCCACCAGCGGTTTGATCACCAGCTTGCGGTACTGCGCCATGATCTGGAAGCGATTGTTCAGCACAGCCATGGCGGTATCCATATCCAGGGTCTGCTTGCCCTCGACGCGATGGGCTATGGGTGCGGTGCGGCGCACCTTGGCCAGCCCCAGCAGACTGAGCAGCCGTATCCACATCCAGCCGATGTCGAACTCCCACTTCTTCACCGACAGCTTCGCGGAGTTGGGGTAGGTGTGATGGTTGTTGTGCAGCTCCTCACCGCCGATCAGGATGCCCCAGGGCATGATGTTGGTGGCCGCGTCGCGGCATTCGAAGTTGCGATAGCCGACGGCATGACCCAGACCGTTGACCACGCCGGCAGCGAATACCGGAATCCACATCATCTGTACCGCCCAGACGGTCATGCCGAGCACGCCGAACAGCGCCAGGTCGATAATGGCCATCAGGGTGACGCCGCCGATCGGAAAGCGTGTGTAAACGTTGCGCTCCATCCAGTCGTCGGGGCAGTTCTTGCCGTAGATCCGCAGAGTCTCCTCGTTGCGGGCTTCGGCCATATACAGTTCGGCGCCCTTGCGCAGAACGGTCGTCAGCCCCTTGTGTACGGGGCTGTGGGGATCCTCGGGTGTCTCGCACTTGGCGTGGTGCTTGCGATGGATGGCGGTCCACTCGCGGGTGTTCATGCTGGTTGTAAGCCACAACCAGAAGCGGAAGAAGTGTTTGAGCGCCGGATGCAATTCCAGGGCGCGATGGGCTGAATAGCGATGCAGATAAACGGTCACGCTGACGATGGTGATATGCGTCAGCACCAGGATCACGGCCAGGATCTGCCAGCCGGACAATTGGAGTAAACCTTGGTACCACATGGAATATATCCACCTCTCTGGGACGGGTATAAGCAAAATAACGGCGGTAGCCGTACCCTGATTATGGACCAGTGGCCGGGCGAATAACACGACCGCCAGTCACTTCGGCCCGCGGGGTCGTCATGTTGGCCGCCAGGGCAGGCATCGATGGCTCCCGGCAGCGTAGTGTGTAACTGGAGTTGTACATTTATGACATGCGTGTACAAGGCGTGTATTACTAATACGGCAACTCACACACCAATCCCCTGGAGGATTATATGTTTGCACTTACCCAGAATATTACCCGTACTGCGCGTCATCTGCTGCTGGCGGTATTCGGTGCCGGAATGCTCGTAGCCGTGCCAGTTCACGCCGACCATCATGGCGACATGGCCAAGAAGGACATCGTTGATACCGCAGTGGCCGCTGGCAGCTTCACGACCCTGGTGGCTGCAGTGCAGGCCGCTGGCCTGGTCGATACCCTGAAAGGCGAAGGCCCGTTCACCGTATTTGCGCCGACAGATGAGGCATTTGCCAAGATTCCGGCCGCTGATCTGGACGCCCTGCTGGCCGACAAGGACAAGCTGACCGCCGTGCTCACCTACCACGTGGTACCAGGCAAGGTCATGGCGGCCGACGTGGTGGCCCTGACCAGTGCAGATACCGTGCAGGGTAGCGCACTCACCATTGATGCCAGCAACGGGGTGATGGTCGACTCCGCCACGGTGGTCCAGACCGATATCGAAGCCAGCAATGGCGTGATCCACGTGATCGATTCGGTCCTCATGCCCGGTATGTAACAGCACGCCAGGCACGACAAGGCAGACTTCGGTCTGCCTTTTTTATGTCCGCGTGCCATAGCACCGCTCATACCTTGGTATACCACCCGGACTTTGTATTTGTTGATCGGCATCAACACCTTAGCGCTCCCTGTGGCTAAAATGGCGCCTCTTTCCATCTGCCGGGAGCGGGTAATGCAGTCAGGGCAGCAACTACCGTTGCGTTACAAATTCTGGGCGGTCAACGCGGTAGCCTTCTTCAGTGTGCTGGTACTGGTTGTCGTGGCCATGCTGCTGGAGCAGCGCAGCGTCAACCAGACCCGGCAGCAGGAGGCGCTCAGCCTGTTGCAGTTGTGGCAGGGCAAGCCCGCTTTGCACCTTGATGGCCCCCTGCAACCGGTGATACTGCAGCCCGATGCCCAGGCGCCCGCCGAACGTGAACTGCTGGCTGCGGCCGGGCCCGAATCACGCTGGGTCGAGCTGGCCGGCCTCACGCTCTGGGGCGTGGAACAACCGGTGGGTGCCTGGGTTCTTGGCTCCGCCGGGCGCGGCGCACTCGCGGTGGTGGTCAGCGGCAAATCGTTCCAGCAGATTTTTATCGAGCGGGCACCCATCTATGCCTTTGCCGTCTTTGTACTCATGCTCGGAGTGCTGTTCGGCTCCCAGTTGCTGATCCGCTTCGTCGACGGCTATCAGAGCCGGCTGCGCACCCTGGCGCACTTCGATCCGCTCACCGGACTGCCCAATCGGATCCTTGCCCGGGATCGGCTGGAGCATGCCAAGGAACGCATAGATCGGCGCGGTGGCTGGCTGGCGGTCCTGTTCATCGACCTGGATCGATTCAAGACCCTGAATGACAGCTACGGCCACGATTTTGGCGATCTGGTGCTGCAGAGCGTCGCCCGCCGCCTGCAGGAGCGCTGCCGGCTGGAGGACACCCTGGCGCGTCTTGGTGGCGACGAGTTTCTGCTGATTCTCGAACAACTGCACAGCCCCGGCGTCGCCAGCCAGGTGGCAAAGAGTCTGCTGGATTCGCTCAAGGCGCCCCTGATCCTGGACGAGGCACGGGAGGTCTATATTGGCGCCAGTATCGGCATTGCCCTCTATCCCAGGGACGGAGGTAATGCCCATGAGCTGATACGCAACGCGGACGCTGCGATGTATCGGGCCAAGGCGCAGGGTCGCAATACGTTCAGCCATTACCTGCCGAGCCTGACCGAAGAGGCCCGGGCTCGCTTCGAACTGGAGCGCTCCCTGCGCGGCGCATTGTCCAGCGGCGAGTTGTATTTGCATTATCAGCCGCTGGTGGACCTCCCCAGTGGGCGCTGTATCGGCGCCGAAGCCTTGCTGCGCTGGCACAGCGCCGATCATGGCCAGGTCGGCCCGGACCGCTTCATACCCCTGGCCGAGGAGAGTGGGCAGATCGTCGCCCTGGGCACCTGGGTGCTGCACCAGGCCTGTCGGCAGGCCAGCCTGTGGCGGGCAAGCGGCATTGCGCTGGACACCATCGCG
This sequence comes from Pseudomonas sp., assembly GCA_016763285.1. Taxonomy (GTDB): domain Bacteria; phylum Pseudomonadota; class Gammaproteobacteria; order Pseudomonadales; family Pseudomonadaceae; genus Halopseudomonas. Next base: position 13,251 of record JAESUC010000095.1, on the reverse strand, counting down.
GTCAACCTCTCGCCAATCCAGTTCATGCAGCAGAACATCGTTCAGGTGGTGCGCGCTGCCCTGGAGGCAAGCGACCTGCCCGGGCAGTGCCTGGAACTGGAGATCACCGAGGGCGCCCTGATGCAGCACACCGCCCAGGCCGAGCAGACCCTGGGTGAGCTGCGCGCGCTGGGTGTGCGCATTTCCGTGGACGACTTCGGCACCGGCTATTCTTCGCTGGCCTATCTGCGGCGCTTCGCCCTCGACAAGCTGAAGATCGACAAGAGCTTTCTGGCCGGTCTGCCCGGTGACCCGAGCGATTGCCAGTTGGTCCAGACCATTATTGCCCTGGCCCGGAACATGCGGCTGGCGGTGCTCGCCGAGGGTGTGGAGACCGTGGAACAGCAGGCCTGGCTGGAGGCGCAGGGTTGCGACCAGTGCCAGGGCTACCTGATCGGACGGCCCCTGACTGTGGATGCCTTTGCCGCACGCTGGCAAGCGCTGCAGCCGGCCTGAGGGCGACCGTTCAGCTCCTGGCCAGCAGGTTCTCCTCGTTGGAGGACTGCAGGTCGGCTGCGATCTGGCGCTCTATGGTGGTGTCGGCGGCCACATCAGCCGCATGGGTCGGCGAGACCGTCGACCCCTCTGCGCGCGCTGCGTCCTGGCGGCGTGGCCCATCGACCGGCAACTCCAAGGGCGCCGGGTTGCGCAGGTGGATCCGGTAGATCGGCTCCGGCATCTCGATACCTGCCCGGTCGTAGGCCGCCTTGATCTGCCGGATGGCTTCGCTGCGGGCCTTGAGAAAATCACTGTCGTGCTGGTTGATCCAGGCCAGGAAGCGCAACTGTACGGTGCTGTCACCCAGCTCCGCGACCAGCACCTGGGGCCCGGGATCGGCGAGGATGCCCGGCAGGCTGCGCAGGGTATCGACGCCCAGGCTGCGCGCCTGTTGCAGATCGAGATCGACCGAGACGCCGACATTGAACTCCAGCCGGCGCAGGGGGTTGCGGGTGAAGTTGGTCATCGCCGAGGTCATGATCAGACTGTTGGGAATACGCAGGTGATTGCCGTCACGGGTCATCAGCACCGTATCGCGTGAGGTCAGGCGCACCACGGTGCCGGTGAAAGCACCGACCTCGATAACGTCACCGACATCGAACGGATTGCGGGCGCTGAGCAGCACCCCGGCGAGATAGTTTTCGACAATATTGCGAAAGGCAAAACCCACGGCGATACCGGCCACGCCCGCCACACCCAGCATGGCACCCACCAGCGCCGTCGCATCGAGAATCTCCAGGGCGATCAGCACCCCGACGCCGGTAATGACCAGGCGGACAATACGCTTGCCCAGATTGGAGGCCAGCTCCGACAGTCCGATGCGGCGCAACCAGCCTCCCCGTGAGCCGGCCCAGCGTCCGAGCATCCAGAACACCCCGATCACCAGCAAGGCGACGAGAATCACCGGCAGCATCTGCACGGCGGCTGCGCCCATTTCCTGGAACTTGCGGGTGGCGGGCCTGACGCGGGCCGCGACGTCCGTCTCTTCGGTCAGGCGGCTCTGTACATGAATCACCCCTTCGACACGGCCGGCGATCGCCATCAGTTCGCGACCGGAGCGGGCAGTGGATACCTGGCCGGAGAGGGTCACCACCCCCTGTTCGACAGCCACATTGACGTCATCAACCTCGTCGATGGCCGCGAGTACCGATTCCAGTCGCTGGCGTATCGCCTTGTCGCTGGGCATGTCGGACACCTGGATGGGCGCCGCGTTGTTCGCGGGCTCCTGGGCAGTGGCCATGCCGCAGAGGCCGCCCGCGAGCCAGATAAGCGAAGCAAGAAAAAGGAACGGAAGACGGCGAATCATGAGTATTCCCTCACTCTGGAAGCTGCCAGGTCGAGCCAGGCCTCACTGCCGTCCGGCGGCGTCCTGATCACGCCCGGTGTTGTTGGTAATAGTCCGCCAGTTGCCGTTCGAACGCGGCATCCGGTGCGCGCGAAGGATCGTACTGGGGGGCTTGCCTTATCGTTTCGCGTGTAAGGGCGACCGATACTGTAGCACTTGCCCAGGCGATGCCGTCTATCCACTGCGGCGCGATCAACGCCATGTGGCCGAACCACCAGTTGCGGGTATTGACCACCAGATAGCGGATGGCCCAGTTTTCGTCGACCAGCACATCTTCTACGTGCCCTATCTCACCGTCTGCCGCATCTATATGGTAGCCCTCGACCTCGCGACAGCTACGCAGGTGCTCATCGTCGTTGCGGTCATGCCGTTGCTCGACTTCGCTGTTGATCACCCGAGTCAGATATCCGTCCACCCGCCCGGGCGCCATTCCCAGCCCGCCGGTAATATCATCGGCCCAGTAGTTGGGATAGCCGTAATAGGCCAGCAACATCTGTTCGTGCTGACGCGAAACCGGGCGCTGGGTATCGATCTCGGGGCTTTTTTCCACCTGCTCGCGGCTCAGGTCGGTGGCAAATGCCTGCGATCCGGTTGCCGGCTTCCTCAGGGCGCCCGGTGTCAACAGCACCTTGCGGCTGAACAGCCAGGACCCGGTCTCGACCACGAGAAAGCGGACCACCCATTGTTCATCGTCGAAGTAGAAGTCCCTGACCTTGCCAATATCGCCATCTGTCGCATCGATAGCGGCGCCCTTGAGCTGGTTGATGCTGCGTAACATACGCCTCTCCTGACCGTCGTATTGTTCTGTATCCGACAGTCGATGGTCATGCGAGGTTCATACCGCTATGGTGAAAGCCATTGGAGGCACGCAGAGCCACCCTTTCCTACCCCCGATTGCGAGGCACCATGACCCACGACGCTTTTGTCCCGTTGAACATGGATCGCCGGCTTGCCGTCTGTATTCGACCCGCAGACCAGGTCTGGCAGGATGCACCGCAGGCGCCGATCAGGCGCTGGCCGCTGGAGCGTGAGGCACCCGAGAGCGGGCAGGTCACCAGTCTGGTGGAGTACCTGCCGGAAGCGCGTTTTCCCGAGCATCGGCATCCCAACGGTGAAGAAATCTACGTGCTGGAGGGGACCTTCAGTGACGAGACCGGCGACTACCCGGCCGGAAGCTATCTGCGCAGCCCTGCGGGCTCCCGGCACAGCCCGTTTTCCGAGCCCGGGTGCCTGATCTTCGTCAAACTCAATCAGTTTGCCGAGCATGACAGCGTCACGCTGCGTCTGCGGCCGTCAGAGCAGAAATGGGCGAAGCGGGCAGACGGGGCCGTGATATGCATGCTGCACCGCTTTGCCGGGGAGGAAACGGTGCTCTACAGCTGCGCCGCCGGGCAGGCTCCGAATCTGCCGGCGGGCCCGGGGGAGTTGTTGGTTCTGGCCGGTAGCCTGCAAAGCGCGGAGGGCGACATGCCGCCCCTGACCTGGCTGCGCCTGCCCGACCTGGCGGGGCATGGTCTGGCCAGTCGGGAAGGCGCGGTATTGCTGGTCAAATCGGCTGCTGTCGGCGCGGTCTGACTCAGGCGAACAGCCAGATCAGAGCGATACCCAGAATGATCCGGTAGATCACGAAAGGCTGCATGCCAATGCGCTTGATGAACGCCAGGAAGAAGTGGATGCACAGGAAGGCGCTGATACCCGACATGATCACGCCTCCGGCCATGAACGCCCAGTCGATTGGCAGCGTGGAGTTGTACAGGTCCCAGGACTTCAGCGCACAGGCGATCACGATCACCGGTATCGACAGCAGAAACGAAAAACGAGCGGTGGCCTCGCGGCTCATGCCCAGGAGCAGGCCTGCGGTCATGGTGATGCCCGAGCGGGAGGTGCCGGGGAACAGGGCCAGGGCCTGGGCCAGACCGATCAGCAGCACGTCCTTCCAGGTCATCTGGTTGACTTCACGCTCGCCGCGGTGCCGCCAGTCTGCCCAGCTCAGCACCAGACCGAACACGATCAGACCGGCCGCAATATAGAGTGGCGAGCGCAACTGCTGCTCGATCACATCCTTGAACAGCAGGCCGGCGAGACCTACCGGGATCGTGGCCAGCAGAACCCCCCAGGCCAGGCGTGCGTCGTCGTTCATTTCCCGATGGGTGACCGAGCGGGTCCAGCTCAGGGTCATGTTGATCAGGTCGCGGCGGAAATACAGCACAACCGCCGCCAGGCTGCCCAGGTGCAATGCGACATCGAAGGCCAGGCCCTGATCGGTCCAGCCAAACAGGACCGGAGCCAGAATCAGGTGCGCAGAGCTGGAAATCGGGAGAAATTCGGTAAGACCCTGTATTACCGCCAGAACCAAGACTTGCAGCCAATCCATGAAGAGCTATCCATTGTGCGAGTGAGCCAGGCGGCAATTAAACCATGCCCGCTTTTTCCAGGCGACTGTTGCAGTGGACCAAGGGCAGGAATATTACGCGTGTTCCGGTAGATAGCGCAGCAGCAGCCCGAAGGTCATCGGGCCCGGGGCAGGCCGGCGGATGCGCACCACATGGCCATCGCCCGGGGCGAGCTGGGCCGGCTGGTTGCGGTCATCGCGCAGTTCCTCCAGGCGAAAGCCGCTATTGCCTGCCGGCGTCATCAGTTCCAGCTGATCGCCCAGGGCAAAGCGATTCTTAACTTCGATGCGCAGCCAGCCGTCGACCTCCTCGAGCACCTCGCCGACAAACTGGTGCCGTTCCATGCGTGATGCCCCGTGCTCGTAGTTCTGATAGACACCCGGCGGATGGCGCCGATAGAAACCTTCGGTATAGCCCCGGTTGGACAGGCTTTCCAGATCGTCCATCAGGCTCAGGTCAAAGGGTCGGCCGGCCACGGCATCGTCGATCGCCCGGCGATAGGTCTGCACCGTGCGGGCCACGTAGAAGTGCGACTTGGTGCGCCCCTCGATCTTCAGCGAGTCCAGACCCATCTCGACAAAGCGCGGCACATGCTGCACGGCGCGCAGATCCTTCGAATTCATGATGTAGGTGCCGTGCTCGTCTTCCTCGATGGCCATGGGTTCATCGGGCTTGTCGTGCTGGCTGATGACATGTACCGGTGTGGCCAGGGGCTCGATATTGCCCTCGACCGTCTGTGTGGCGGGTGTCACGTCGTACTGCCAGCGGCAGGCATTGGTACAGGCGCCCTGGTTGGCATCGCGGTGGTTGAAGTAGCCCGAGAGCAGACAGCGCCCCGAGTAGGCAATGCACAATGCGCCGTGGACGAAAACCTCCAGGCCGATATCGGGGCAACGCCGGCGGATTTCCTCCACTTCTTCGATCGACAGCTCGCGGGACAGGATGATGCGCTCCAGCCCCAGTTGCTGCCAGAATTTCACCGTGGCCCAGTTCACCGCGTTGGCCTGTACCGAGAGATGGACCGGCAGCTCGGGCCAGCGCTCGCGTACCAGCATGATCAGTCCCGGATCGGACATGATCAGCGCGTCCGGACCCATGGCCACCACCGGCTCGAGATCGTTCAGGTAGGTCGCCACCTTGCTGTTGTGGGCGGCGATGTTGCTGGCCAGGTAGAAGCGTTTGCCCAGCTGGTGCGCCTCGGCAATCGCGGCTGCCATCACCTCGGGTTTGTGGAAGTCGTTCTCGCGCACACGCAGACTGTAGCGAGGCTGGCCGGCATAGACCGCATCGGCGCCGTAGGCAAAGGCAAAACGCATGGCTTTCAGGGTGCCGGCAGGGGCCAGCAGCTCGGGCGTATGGGGCATGTCTGACTCCGTCAGCGGGCATGAAAAAAGGCTGGCAAGGTTAGCCCCGCCGATGGCCGGCTGCATTGACCGAGGTCATGTTTGCCGCCAGGCCGCACGCCGCTGGTCTGTCTATGGTGGATCAACAGCGGCGGTGATCAGGATGACCGTTCGGGCCGGGCATGGCATGGTAGGGCGACCAACAAGAACAACAGGAAGGCAGCCCATGCGCTGGAAATATCGACCCGAAGGATCCAACTGGGGCGACTTCGGTCCCGACGATGAACTCGGCAGGCTCAACCTGCTGACCCCGGACAAGGTCCTGCAGGGCGTGGCCGAAGTGCGCGAAGGTCGCAGTTTCTGCCTCAGCCTGCCGCTGGACTATCCGGGCGGCAATGCGCTCAACAAGCTGCGCCACCCACCCAGGCGGTTTACCTCGGGGCGCGGCGACAAGCTCAACTACAACTTCGCACTCAATCGCATCAATCCTGATTTTACCGACGTGGTCAGTGATGATGCGGTGCTGCTGTATACCCAGTACTCGACCCAGTGGGATGCGCTGGCGCATGTCGGCGGCCTGTTCGACGCCGATGGTGATGGTGAGGCAGAACCCCTGTACTACAACGGCTGGCGCGCCGGGGAAGACATTCAGGGACCCGCCGGTCACGAGGACGCCCTGGAAGGGGTCAATGCCCGCCGCCTGGGCATCGAGAAGATGGCCGAGACCGCAGTCAGCGGTCGCGCAGTGATGATCGATCTGGAACGCCATTGTGGCCATGGGCGCGTACTGGTCGACCATGCCCGTCTCCAGCAGATCATGCAGGCCGACGGGGTGACGGTCGAGCCTGGCGATATGGTCTGCCTGTATACCGGTTTTGCCGATGTGATTCTGGACATGCAGGGCGAACCCGACGGGCAGGTGCTCGCCTCCAGCTGCGCCGTGCTGGATGGTCGGGATCCGGCGCTGTTGCAGTGGATTACCGACAGCGGATTGAGTCTGTTGATCGCTGATAACTACGCGGTCGAGGCCTATCCCGCCCGTGAAGGCCAGGGCTGCTGCGCGGCATTGCCACTGCATGAGCACTGCCTGTTCAAGCTGGGCATTCACCTGGGCGAGCTCTGGTATCTAACCGAGCTGGCGCTCTATCTGCGTAAGGCCGGGCGCAGTCGCTTCATGCTGACTGCGCCACCCCTGCGCCTGCCCGGCGCGGTGGGATCGCCGGTGACGCCGGTCGCGCTGGTCTGATCAGCGATCGGCGCTGACCTGAAAGCTGTCCGACAGCTGGTGCAGCCGTGTGGCGGTTTCTCTCACCTGGCCCGAGCTTGCGCGCAGGGTGCGGATGACACCGGCCATGGACGCGGTGACTGCTGCCACGTGATCGGCCTGCCGGCCGTGCTCCTTGCTGTTGGTATCCATCACCGCGATGACCTCGAAGAGTTCCTCCACGGTCTGATGCAGGGTGTCGTTGTCGCTGGCAGCATTGCTGGCCTGGGTGAGTTGCTGATCGACATCGCTGACGCCCTGTTCCATCAGGTCCACGGCCTGGTGGGTGGCATCGCGGATTGCACTGATACCCTGGCTGATCTCTGCGGCGGCGGTGGCAGTGCGTGAAGCCAGGGCGCGCACCTCGTCGGCGACCACGGCAAAGCCACGGCCGTGCTCACCGGCCCGGGCCGCTTCGATTGCGGCGTTCAGGGCCAGCAGATTGGTCTGGCTGGTGATGTCGGTAATCATCGAGACCATGCCCGCAATCTCGCTGGAACGCTGATCCACCTGCTGCACGCTGTTGGCCGACGTGGCGACAATGTCGCGGATCTTGCGCGTGCCGGCGGACACTGTCTCCAGTCGCTGGGAGGCCGCCGCCACCACGTCGGCCATGGTGCGCTTCATCTGGGCTGCGGTGTGCGAGGCGCTGTCGATGGTCTGCACCTGGGCTTCGATCATGCCGAGCATCTGTTGAATGGTCAGGGTCACTTCCTCGGCAGTGTCGCCGGCCTTGCGGTTGTGCTCGAGCATCTGCTCGCTGTTGTGCAGGGTATGCCGGCTGGCCTGCTTGACGCGCCCGACGATGGTGTCGAGGTTGTCGATAAAGCTGTTGGTCCAGCGCCCCAGTTCGCCGGTTTCGTCCGCGACCAGGCGGCTGGTATCCATGCGCTGGCTGAGGTTGCCTTCACCCTCGGCAATATTGCGGATGATCTCGGTCATCCGTCCCATGCGTCTGGCCAGCTTGCGTGTGCCGCGGCGCCAGAACCACAGGGCCGACAGCCCCACCACCAGAAGGTTGAGCGCACTGGCTGCCGGCTGGCCCAGACCGGACCAGGCAATCGCGATCTGGCTGGCGCTGATCATCAGCATCATCAGCAGGAAGAGTTTCATCAGGTTGTAGCTGAGCGAGCGGTAACGGTAGACCTCTTCCAGATCCGCCTCGCACATCATGCCCCAGCGGTCCGGTGAGCCGGTCAGACTGAAGGTCACGCCCTTGCCGATCACGGGGATGTGCCGGTAGTCGGAATAACCGGGATAGGTGACGAACAGATTCTGCCCCTTACGAATGGTCTCGCGCACGCCCGGGTGCAGGGCCTGGGTGGCCGGGTCGGTAAAGCGGATCTCGAACTCGGTATGCTCACGGACGCTGACGGTTCCCCATCGGGTGGCAATGCCTTCCTTCAGGTTGCCGCCGTGGCTGAAGGTGTTGTCCTCGAAGCGCGAGCGCGATAGCGCCCGCCCTGGCTCGATCGCCGGGTCAAAGTGCGATTCCACCATGAACACGTAGTTGTCTCCGGATTCCGGATAGATATGACCCGCTTCACGCTGGATCAGATCGCCCAGCACATCGTTGGGTACCCGGGCACACAGGCAGCAGGATTGGTTCCGGTATTGCACCGGCTGATAGAACATCAGCGTGACGGCATCGTGGAAGCTGGATGTCGATGGTCCAAGCTCCCGGGTGCGCCGGTCGATATAGGGGCCATGCAAAAAGGCTCCGCGCAAGCCGTTCTGCAATGCCCGGGTATCCGCAGCGGTGGTGGGAAAGCTGGCCGCGGTGCTGGTCAGACAGTGGCCATGGGCATCCAGCAGAAACAGCTCACTGGCATCAGCCATCTTGCCCTTCAACCGCAGCATGGCGTCGCGCTCAAGCGGATCCTGGGCATTTTCCAGATCCCGGCCGATGGCCTGGAGGGTCGCCCACTGGTTGTCACACCACTGCTGCAGCAGGCGAACCCTTGTTTCGGCAACGTTATTGAAGATTTCTTCCAGCTGAGCGTAGCGATTGTTGTTGATCCAGCAGGCCCAGCCCATGGACAACTTGCCGGCCGCGCCGCGCCAGGGCAACCATCTGCGTTCGGCCGGATCAAGGTTCATTTCTTCACTGCGAAGGGCCGTATGGGATGTCGGCACGAAGAAGCCTCTCTGTATAAGGAGTGATAGCGTTTCCATTTGCAAGAAACGCACCTAACAGGGACGTAGTCGGGTCGCAGCACCTGTCCGTCGGGGCTTCTAGTACGGGGTTCTTCGTGATTGGCAGCTGAAAAGCCCCCTAATAGTGCGATTTATCAGGGCGTAGCTCTGATAAATGCACCATTAAAGAGCGCTTCACGCAGTGCTTACGCCGGTGCGAGACGGCGATGGACCAGGGTCAGGAGGATAGCGGCCGCAATCAGGCCGAACGACAGCACGAACAGCATGGTTTCGCTGACCGGCACATAGGGATTGTGCGGCATCGCCAGGAACAGGCCGCCGACCACAAAGAGCGCCCGCAGCGGCCAGTGCATCAGCCCGCGTTGGCTGAGATCCCCGAGCCTGGGCAGATACCCCTGCAGGCCCCCGGCAATCAGAATAATGCCGCCGATTGCACAGGCGATGGCCACCAGAATCTCCATGGCGCTGCCCTGCAGCAGCAGGGCCGGCTCGAGCACGAAAAAGAACGGGATGAAGTAGATGATGCTGCCCATCTGCATCGAGACGAAGCTGGTGCGCATCGGGCTGCTGCCGGCGACCGAGGCGGCAGCAAAGGCGCCGATGGCTACCGGGGGCGTGATAAAGCTGAGCATGCCCCAGTAGAGAATGAACATGTGCACCGCCATCGGATTCATGCCGCCATTGATCAGCGCCGGTGCCAGGGCAATAGCCAGGAAGATGTAGGCCGCAGTCACCGGCATGCCGATCCCCAGGATGAAACTGGTCAGCGCGCCCATGATCAGCAGCACCAGCATATCGCCACCAGCAATGAACAGCAGATCGTTGGCGATGGTGCCTGACATGCCCGAAACGGCCAGTGCCCCCATGATCAGACCCACGCCGGCCATCAGCCCGGTCAGCTCGGCAAAGAGTGCACCACAGGCCTCGGCGAACTCCTTGAACTGCTGCCACTGCCAGCGACTGTGCTTGCGCAGCTGGTTGATCACCAGCAGCAGGGCTGTCGCGTAGAACGGCGCTATTGCCTCCTGCTTCATGAACAGCAGCATCCAGATCAGGAAGGCGAAAACGAAGATGTAGTGCCAGCCTTCCTTCAGGGTCTGCCTGATCTTCGGCAGATCGATGGCCGGCAGGCCCTTGAGCCGGTTGCGCGCCGAATAGAAGTCGATCTGGATGAACAGACCAAAGAAATACAGCGCCGAGGGGATGGCTGCGGCCAGGGCGATCTCGCCATAGGGAATATCCAGGAAGGTCGCCATCACGAACGCCGTGGCGCCCATGACCGGTGGCATCAGTACGCCGCCGGTGGACGCGCAGGTCTCCACGCCGGCTGCGTAGGTCTTGGTGAAACCGACCTTGCGCATGGCCGGGATCGACAGGGGCCCGGTGGTCAGCACGTTGGTGACCACACTGCCGGACATCGAGCCCATCAGGCCGCTGGAGAAGATCGACACCTTGGCTGGACCGCCGCGGACCTTGCCGAGCAGAGCAAATGCCAGGTCGATGAAGAACTTGCCACCGCCGGTGCGCTGCAGGGCGATACCGAACAGCAGAAAACCGATCACCAGGTTGGCGAAGGCCTGGGAGGGAATGCCCAGCAGGCTTTCATCGCTGTTGGTGTGGTAGATCGCGACCAGATCGATGGGCGTGGAAATGCCGGCAAAACTGTCCGGCAGATAACCCGCCAGCATCGGAAACAGCGACGCCAGAAAGACCACCACAAAGATGGGCCAGCCGCCGCAGCGCCGGGTGGCTTCCAGTGCGATGGCCCAGGTCAGCAGACTGATATACACCACATGCTGGGGGGCCATGTATTCCCAGCCTTCATCCACCGCCTCGTTGGAATGGATGATGAAGAACACACAGCAGCCAATGCTGGCCAGGGCCAGCAACCAGTCATACCAGGGGGTCGGGGCCACCCGGCGACCACGACCGGCGGGAATGGCAACAAACACCATTGGCAGCATCATTGCCAGCAGGCCATAGATGTACTGGCTGGTGAGCATGGTGAAGCCGGTGTAGCTACCCAGATTGAAGATCTGGTAGATGGCCAGGGCGGCGGTCGCTACAGCGGTGATTCGCAGCAGTCGGCCGGCTACCGGATGGCGGATGGATTCTTGTTCTTCGGACATGGGATGCCTCTTGTTCGGTCTTGTTCGGCCGGCCAGTCATGGCCGCAAACGACAGGTAAAAGCGTTAGCGACTGAAGCCGGGATCGAATCCGGCTTGGATCAGCGCCTCGGAGCGTCGCGTCATCCAGCTGCGCTGAAATAGCTCGCCCCCGGCGGGCAACTCGGCCAGCTGCGCCTGCCAGGCGTCCTGCAGTATCTGTTGCCGCTGCAGCAAGCGCTGGTTGTGTGCCTCGTACGCGTCGCTCCACACGCCCTGCTCACGGAAGTAGCGCACGGCCCCTTCGTGGTAGGGCATGACCCAGTCGAATACCTGGCGACTGAGTTCGTAGCCTTCGGCCCCGGGCGCCAGGGTCTTGAAGTTGTCGTAGTGTTCGTCAACGAACCGGGTCAGGGCGTAGATCTCATCCGCATCGCGGTCGGCATTGGTGACCAGAATCGGCAAGGCATAGCCGCCGCCATGCCAGGGATTCTCTTCGGATACGCCCGCCCCGCGCGTCTCGAACTGCGGCAGGTAGTAGGGGATCACGTTCTTTGCCCGCTCCCATGCAGCCTTTTCCTCCGGGGTTTCATTGGGCATGTCCAGCCAGTTGATGCCCCGCGGACTGGCCGCAATGCGCTCCATCAGCGGCGTACGGGTCGACATCGGCATCACATCGGCATGGCCGTTGATGATGGCCTCGATCGCTTCGTTGGTCCCCGAGGTATCCACGCGGCGGACGTCGTCCCAGGTCAGTCCGCCATAGGCGAGCACGGCGGCGGTGATCATGTTGATCGAATCGGCACCCCGGATGAAAACCACTTTCTGGCCTTTCAGCTCGCTGGGGTGTTGGAGATCGGTGTCGGCGGCGGCGGCAAGGCCGAAGCTCTGGGTGCCCTGCGAAGCGAGCACCATACGAATGGGTTGCGGTCCCCAGTCGGGCTTGTTGAACAGGAAGATACCCTCCTGGCCGAAGTAGCTGGCAATGCCGCACAGGCAATAACCGGCGCGTCCGGTCTTAAGCGGGATCATCCGCGAGACGTCATTGCGTCCCGGCAGAATACGGATATTGCTGCCTTCCTCGAACTTGAGCAGTCCGCCAAGCGCGGCCGCCTGGGCATAACCGGCTGCGCCGGTACCGTAGGCAGTCCAGACCATGACGCGGGGGAGGGCAGATTCTTCGCTGGGTTGCGCAAGGGCAGACAGTGGCAGCGCCAGTGCCAGAACGGCAGCAAGTCTATATCGTAAGAAACGCATGGATTTGACCCTTTATGTTTCGCTGTGCGGAACATTGTTGTATTTGTGTTTCGCTCATCAGAACAACATTTTACTTGGAGCGAGACACAATGCAAAAGGCTGGGCGTAATGAAAAGTTAACCGGCGGGGTAAAAGCGCTAATAAATGATACAGAGTGTTGCGGAAAATCGGCTAGAAGCTAGAAGCTAGAAGCTAGAAGCTAGAAGCGGCGCAAGGTGTCCGGTCTTTTGCAAAACGAATAGCTTGCCTGGATTGCCGCCTTCGCGGCAATGACGGAAGGGTGGGACTGTTTCCAGCTTGTATTGGCTGCTGATCATCCATAAAAAAACCCGACTCATGGGAGTCGGGTTTTTCTTCCAGCTTTCAGCTTAAGGCTTCCAGCTGCATTTTTTACACCTTGCTTTCCAGCTCGGGAATCGCTTCGAACAGGTCAGCTACCAGACCGTAGTCGGCAACACCGAAGATCGGTGCTTCTTCGTCCTTGTTGATCGCAACGATCACCTTGGAGTCCTTCATGCCGGCCAGGTGCTGGATCGCGCCGGAGATACCGACGGCGATGTACAGCTGGGGTGCAACGATCTTGCCGGTCTGACCGACCTGCATGTCGTTGGGTACGAAGCCTGCGTCTACGGCGGCACGGGAAGCACCTACGGCGGCGCCAAGCTTGTCGGCGAGCTTGTAGAGCATCTCGAAGTTGTCACCGTTCTGCATGCCGCGGCCGCCGGAAACGACGATCTTGGCACCGGCCAGCTCGGGACGGTCGGACTTGGCCAGCTCTTCACCAACAAAGCTGGACACGCCGGCATCCTGGGCGCTGGATACGGCTTCAACGCTGGCGCTGCCGCCTTC
>JAESUC010000094.1 GCA_016763285.1 Pseudomonas sp. | reverse complement strand
GATCAGGTCAAAGGCGTTCATCTTCGACAGCGTGCGTTTGCCGGAAATACGCAGAAAAGTGATCATTACCACGTAGGCCATCACACCGATGACCAGCGTCCGCGCCAGCCCTTCCCAACCATCAAAAAATACATCCTCGAGCATCTGTCCTCCTGCGGCAGCAAGTGTCAGGCCGCATCGCGACCCAGCCTGGTTCTGCTTGGACCCTGATCCGCCCGGGATGATCCCCTGCGCAATCGCGGTCGAGCGGGCTCAGCGCGTGCGCCGCGCCGCGGGAGGCACCTCCAGCTCGATGATCCGGGCACTCACCCCCTCGCCATCAACCAGCAGTTCCGCTATCGCCACAGGCAATTTGAAACGCCGTCGACCGGCACTACCGGGGTTTACATAGAGCACCCCGTCGAGTTCCGTCACGGAGGGTTTGTGGGAATGGCCGCACACCACCACGCGCACATCCGCAGGCGGCGGATATTGCTGCAGCTGGGCCAGATCGTGAATAACGAAAATGCGTTGTCCGGCAAATTCGACCACCTGCGTTTCAGGCAGCGCCTGGGCCCAGGCGTCGCGGTCATTGTTGCCGCGTACGGCGGTCACCGGGGCAATCAGCTCCAGCTCACGCAGAACGGCAGACGTGGTGATGTCGCCAGCGTGTATCAGATGATCACAGCCTTTCAGCGCCGCCAGCGCTTGCGGACGCAACAGGTCATGGGTATCGGAAATCAGTCCAATGCGAAGCAAGCTGCCCCCCCTTTTTGCCTGGTTCAGGCATCCAGTCTAGCCAAAGCCGGCAATGCTGCTGGCGGCGGCATGCCCTGATGCCGGCAGATCGGTTGAACTCGTTGTACCCGGGTTCGTCTTACAGGTTGTACGGACGTTGCCCGGTAACAGCCGAGCCTGACACACCAGACCAAGGGGAATGACTGCCATGTCCGAACCTGTAGACCGCTCAACCCTCAATCAATTGCTCAACTGCCCGCCCCAGTGCTGCCTGTCGCTCTACATGCCGACCTATCGGGCCTTTCCCGACTCCACGCAGAATGCCATCCGCTACAAGAATCTGTTGGCAACTCTCAGCGAGCAGCTGCGCGCTCGCTATCCCGACGCCAACCATGCGGCACTGCTCGAACCCTTCGAGCGCCTGGAGGAAGAGCATGAGTTCTGGCTCACGCCCCGCGACGGCCTGGTCGTGCTGGGTGGTGAACAGTTTTTCCATGTCCACAAACTGATGCGTGCGGTGCCGGAACAGACCCACGTCGGTGACCGTCCCTGTCTCGCCCCGCTGCTACAGATCACCCAGGCCGGCGACGCCTATCAGGCGCTGTGCCTGTCGCGAGACGAGGTACGACTATTCGAAGGCACCCAGGAGGCCTTTCACGAGGTGCAACTGGATTATCGCGTCCCCAAAAGCCAGACGGATGCGCTGGGCTCCGATCTGACCGCCGCGGACCAGTCGGGGCACCCGGACGGCTTTGGTGCAGCGGGGGAACGGGGCGATCCGCTGATGCATTCTGCTGGCGGGTCCGGCAAGCAGGATGAGATCGACAAGGACCGGGACAAATTCTTCCGCGCCGTGGATGTCGCCATCGAGCGCTACCACTCCCGGCCCTCCGGACTGCCCCTGATGCTGGTGGCCCTGCCCGACAACCAGAGCGCCTTCCGCAGCACAAGTCGCAACGCTCAGCTCACCGGCGACCGTATTGAAGTCGATCCCGGCACCCTGAACGCCGAGGCGTTACGCAAGCAGGCAGCCGAACTCATGGCACGCAACCAGCTCGAACGCCTCAACGCACTGCATGACCGGTACGGCGTAGCCCAGGGCGAAGGCCGAAGCTCGACGGATCTGGACGAAGTTGGCAAAGCGGCAGTAGCCGGTCGAATCGAACTGCTGCTGGTCGCTGCGCAGCAGAGCGTAGGCGGCTTGCTGGATCCCGAAAGCGGCGCGCTGGAACGCCAGAGCGGGGAAGATGCGAACAATCTGCTGGATGACATCACTACCACAGCGATGCGCAACGGTGCCGAGGTCATGATCGTGCCTGCCCAGCGCATGTCCTCGAGCAGCCCTGTGGCGGCGGTGTTCTACGCCTGATCACCGCGTACGCTTTCGAGCGCCTGAGCTGAGGGCTGCACCTGGCAGCCCCTGCCAGGCATGCATCTGCACCCGGGATTTTTCGCGAACTTATTCGCCCGGTCCACTTCTAACACCATGGAAGACCCATGTCGTTGCGCCAGTCGAAACAAGGAAAACCCGCATGACCACCACTGCCGACCATCGCTACGGGACGTCGCACATGACGCTCCATCCCCTGCACGCCACCTTGCTGGCAGGGGCCATCCCGCTGTTTCTCGGAGCCCTGCTCAGCGACATTGCCTACTACCGAAGTTATGAAATCCAGTGGACCAATTTTGCCTCATGGCTGATCGCGGGCGGCCTGGTGTTTGCCGGCCTGGCATTGCTGTGCGCCGTCATCGGCCTGTTCCGCGCCGAAGGACGCGGAGCACGTGGCGCGCTGTATGTAGGCTTGTTGCTGGCCACCTGGCTGCTCGGCTTTTTCAATGCCCTGACCCACGCACGTGACGCCTGGGGCAGCATGCCCCTGGGGCTGGTGCTCTCGGCGCTGGTGCTCCTGCTCGCCTGCGCCGCCACAGCGGTTCGGTTTTCTCGCCACCATGTAGGGGGTGTGAAATGAATCGCCCTGGACTGTATTCGACCCTGGCGGTTGCACTTCTGCTCAGCGCCTGTGGTTCAGAGGATGACGCAGTAGTGCTGTATGGCCCCGAGCCCACACTACCGGAGCCCCATCGCGGCGTGTTGCCGGCGATGAATATTGCCAATCCAGCCGGTTGGGGCGATCAACTGCCCACCGTGCCCGAGGGTTATCGCATCAGCGCCATTGCCACGGACCTGCAGATACCCCGGCAGACCATCGTGCTGCCCAACGGCGATATTCTGGTGGCAGAGGGACGCGGTGGTAATGCCTCGAAACTCAGGCCCAAGGACGTGATCGCAGGCTACCTGAAGGCGCAGGGGACAACCCAGGTCAAAAGTGGCGACCGGCTGACCCTGCTGCGTGACGGCGATGGCGACGGTACCTACGAACAACAGACCGTGTTCGCAGACGGCCTCAACGCGCCCTATGGGCTGGCACTGGTGGATGACGACCTGTACGTCGCCAATCAGGACGCGCTGGTGCGCTTCGACTACGAGGAAGGCCAGACCCGGGCCCGTGGCGAGCCGGAAACCGTCACCCTCCTGCCCTCGGCCATCAATCACCACTGGACCAAGGCGCTGACCGCCAGCGCAGACGGTGAGTACCTTTACGTGGGCATCGGCTCGAACAGCAATATCACCGAGCGCGGCATGGAGGCCGAAGTGGATCGCGCGATGATCTGGCAGATCCAGACGGATACCGGCGCCTATCAGCCCTATGCTACCGGCCTGCGCAACCCCACCGCGCTGACCATACAGCCGGGCTCTGAGGTGCTCTGGGCGGTGGTCAATGAACGCGATGAGCTCGGCTCGAACCTGGCGCCGGATTACCTGACCTCCGTGCAGGAAGGCGGGTTCTATGGCTGGCCCTACAGTTACTGGGGGCAGAACGTGGACGACCGCGTACGGCCCCAGGCCCCGGAGAAGGTCGCAGCTGCCATCACACCGGATTATGCGCTGGGCTCACACGTGGCAGCCCTGGGCGTGGATTTTGCCGATGGCAATATGGGCCCGGAGTTCGCCAATGGCGTCTTTGTGGGCGAACACGGTAGCTGGAATCGCGAGCAGCCGGCCGGCTACAAGGTGATCTTCGTTCCGTTCAGCAATGGGCAACCTGCCGGCGATCCGGTCGACTTCGTGACCGGCTTTATTGACGACGATGGCACGACCCGTGGCCGCCCCGT
>JAESUC010000093.1 GCA_016763285.1 Pseudomonas sp. | reverse complement strand
CAGTGTGGTTGCGGCGAAAGCTTCAGCGTGAATTAAGGCAGATCCAGACATGGAAAGACGTATGGTGGTTGCGCAGGCCGATTGTCCTGCGCGCCGGGTTCCGGACGGCACACCGCTGACCATTCCCAAGGATACATTCGTGACCATCACCCAGGCCCTGGGTGGTAATTACACCGTGACCTACCACGGCCAGATGGTGCGTGTGGACGGTACCGATGCCGACAAGCTGGGCCTGGAGCCGGAGCTGTTGAGTTTTCCGGAGCCGACCGATGAGCGCATCCACGAAGAGCAGGTCTGGGAAGCGTTGCGTACGGTATATGATCCCGAGATTCCGGTGGATCTGGTCAATCTGGGCCTGATCTACGATGTGGCCATCGACCAGGACAGCCGGCGCGTGGATATTCGCATGACGCTGACGGCGCCTGCCTGTGGCATGGGCCCCGTACTGGTCGGCGACGTGGAGTACCGGGTACGCCGTGTGCCCAACGTCGAAACCGTAAAGGTCGATCTGGTATTCGACCCGGCCTGGTCGCGGGAAATGATGAGCGAAGAAGCTCAGCTTGCCACCGGCATGTTCTTTTGAGGAAAGCTAGCGCATGAGTCAGTTCGGCACCGACGTTACCAGCGACGACATCATTGATACCTTGTCCTTTTTCGATACCTGGGAAGATCGCTACAAGTACATCATCGACCTGGGCCGCGAGCTGCCGGAACTGGACCAGGCCCAGCGTTCCGACGACCATATCGTGCGCGGATGCCAGAGCCAGGTCTGGCTGGTCAGTCACGAAAAGGACGGTCGGCTGTTCTTCGACGCCGACAGCGACGCCTTTATTGTCAAGGGGCTCCTGGCTGTGGTCTTGGCCGCGTATAACGGCAAGACACCCCAGGAGATTCTCGATTTCGATATCGAGCAGTATTTTGCCGAGCTCAACCTGCTCAAGCATTTGAGCATGACGCGTGGCAATGGCCTCAAGGCCATGGTCAAGCGGATTCAGGAAACCGCCGAGAAGGCAGGCTGAATTTTTCCGGTACAGTTTCTCTTTTTGTTTGCCGGCTGAGGTCGGCTTCCGGCGAGTGCCTCTTGTGTGAGACACTTTATGGTTGTAATCTGCGCTTGGCGAACAATCCGATCGATATCGGGTAGCACAATAAAAGCAGGCAAAGAGCCCATGCATAATATCTGGATGCGTCTGAAGGACGACTTTCAGTTATCCATCATTACTCTGGTAGGGTTCTGTTCCCTGATCGGCATCACTCCCTATGCTGTCTATCGGCTGCTCGAAGGGAGCCTGATGGTCGGGGTGGTCGACTCCCTGATGGTCGGCAGTACGGTTCTGGCGGTGCTCTATGCCTGGAAAACCGGCAATACCTTGCGCCCGGGCCAGTTTCTTGCAGCGGTCTACTCGGTGGGAACCTTTCTGGTCGCCGTCAAGCTGGGGGTAAACGGCCTTTTCTGGTTCTATACCCTGATCCTGTTCAACTTCTTTGTTGTGCCTCCCTTGCAAAGTGCGGTGGCGACCTTCGGTTCGTTGCTGGCCATTTGCGTCTATGGCTATCTGAATCCCGGTGTGGTGTTCGAAAGCCACTATCAGATGGTCTCGTTTTTCGTCACCTGCGTTATCGCCAGTTTTTTTGCTTCGGTTTTTGCCTACCGTGGTCGCCGCCAAAGGGTGCAGTTGTCAGAGCTGGCGACCCTGGACCCCCTTACTCGGGTAGGTAACCGGCGCGCCATGGATGCGGAATTGAAGATAGCGCTTGGCGAACACCGCCGTTACGGCACACGTTACGGCATGCTGGTGCTGGATCTGGACCTGTTCAAGGAGGTCAATGACAACCACGGGCACAAGGCGGGAGACCGCGTGCTGGTGGACTTTGTTCGTATACTCCAGGAGAGCTGTCGCCAGTCTGATCGCCTGTTCCGCATGGGTGGGGAGGAATTTGTCCTGCTGCTGCCGAAGTTGACGCACGCGGGGCTGGAGAAGACCGCCAGCCACATCAGAACGAACGTGGCCGAGCTGCTCAAGGGCCCGGGTGGCCAGGTCACTGTTTCGATCGGCGGCTGCATGCTGGATCAGCATCCCAGTGTGGATGTCTGGATGCATGAAGCCGATCTATGTCTGTACCAGGCGAAGGACAGCGGCCGCAACCGATTTGTCATCAGCGCACAGGCAACAGCCGGGGAAAAGCTTGCCACGCAGCCTGCGGTCGTCAGCGCCGATCAGGGATAGCGGCTGAAGGTACTGTGCTCACCGTCTGCTTCGACCGCCACCACGTCGTAGGTATCGACACGGTCACCGATCTCCATGCCAGGCGAACCCACCGGCATGCCCGGTACCGCCAGACCCAGCAAATCCGGTTTGTGCTGCATGCGCAAGATGTCGGCTGCCGGCACATGGCCTTCAATGAAGCGACCGTTCAGAACGGCGGTATGGCATGAGGCCAGTTCACGGGGTACTCCGACCTGCTGCTTGAGCTGTCCCATGTCGGCTTCCAGGTGGTCATTGACCACAAAACCGTTGTCTTCCAGGTGAGTGATCCAGGCGGAGCAGCAGCCGCAATTCGGATCACGGTAAACGTCGATGGCAACCGGGTCGGCCGCATGAAGCAAGCTGGCACCGAACAGGGTGCCAGCCAGGATGGCGGTAAGGGAAATGGATTTCATGGTGCTCTCCGATGATTTGGCTCAGGGTACGATGTTAGTTCAGGGCTGACAATGACCAGGCTCAAGATCGGGGAGTGGCTTTCTGTTGCCGGGTGTTAACGGCGGGCGATGATCCAGACCGCATGGATGATGCCTGGGATGTAGCCCAGCAGCGTGAGCAGTATGTTCAGCCAGAAGGCGCCACCCAGGCCCACCTGAAGAAAGACACCGAGAGGTGGCAGCAGGATGGCGATGAGTATTCGAATCAGGTCCATGGGGTACTCCATTGCTTGAATGATGTTGTTTCAGACCCATTCGCGCGATCTTTGGTTCCCCGGGTCCCCGACTGCTGGCCGCTCAGGCACGCGGCGGCAGCAGCCACCAGGCGAGCAGGCCAGCCACCAGCCCCCAGAAGGCAGCCCCGATGGAAAACAGGGTGAATCCGGACGCGGTGATCAGGAATACCAGAAGCGCCACCTCCCTTTCACGTGGCAACTCCATTGCCTTGGCCAGGCCACCGGCGATGGAGCCCAGCAGGGCGAGTGCGGCAATGGTAATGACCAGGACCTGGGGCAGTGCCATGAAGATGATCGCCAGGGTCCCGGAAAACAGCGCTATGACCGCAAAGAAAATGCCGCACCAGAGGGCAGCGGTATAGCGCCGACCCGGATCCGGATGAGCCTCGGCGCCGGTACAGACCGCTGCGCTGATTGCCGCCAGATTGATGCCGTGGGAGCCGAACGGAGCAAGGACCACGGATGCGATCCCCGTGAGGGAGAGCAGCGGGGCCGGGTTCGGCTCATAGCCGTCGGACTTGAGAATGGCCAGGCCCGGCAGGTTCTGAGAGGTCATGGCGACGATATACAGCGGCAGGCTGATACTGATGATGGTCTCCAGGGACCAGGTGGGCGCTGTCCAGACCGGCCGGGTCAGCTGCCAGTGGACCGCGGGGATATCCAGCATGCCGGTCAGCCAGGCCGTCAGCGTGCCCGCGGCAAGGGCCAACAGAACTGCATAGCGCGCCAGCCAGCGTTTGCCGACAAGGTAGCTGGCCAACATGAGCAGCACCAGGCCGATCTGGTCCTGCGCGGCTTCCAGCATCTGGCTGCCGATGCGAAACAGAATCCCCGCGAGCAGGGCGGCCGCCAGCGAGGCAGGCAGCCAGCGCATCAGGCGCGCTACGGTGGTACTGACCCCGCTGAGCAGCAACATCAGCCCGCACACCATGAAGGCTCCGATGGCATCGCTGTAGGTGACCCCTGGCAGGCTGGTGATCAGTAGCGCGGCGCCTGGGGTTGACCACACAACGACCAGCGGCATGCGATAGCGCAGGGACAGCGCGATGGTGCAGACCGCCATGCCGAGCGACAAAGCCCAGATCCAGGAGGCGATCTGGGCGGGGGTCAAGGAGGCTGCCTGTCCGGCCTGGATCATCAGCACCACCGAGCTGCTATAGCCGGTGAGCATGGCGATAAAGCCCGCCGTGAAGGTCGAGGCGCTGGAGTCGCGCAGAGGGCTTGATGGCGTGGTGGTTCGGGTGATCTGACTATTGTTGGGGGGCATGCTGGCAAAGCCTGAGCTGTATCATTCGGCAGTCAGCATACGTCAGGCCTGGCATCCGGCGGCGATACAGCCACCGGATGTTAGAGCACAACAGTCATTCGCCTGCCAAAGCGGGCGCTTCTGCCATGTCGGCATTGCCGACCATGCTGGCTATCAGGTCACGCCAGCGGGCCAGCACGAGCGGGTTGCTTCTGTCCGCCAACAGTACCTCGCCGGTGCGCCTGGCGCCGTGGGCACAGAGCCAGCCATCGAGCTCCAGGGCGAATCCGCAAAAGGCCTGATAACGTCTGTCGCCCAGCCCCAGCATGGCGTACTCCAGATGACCCAGGTCCCGGGACCCTGTCAGATAGCGATCGACGAACAGGCGAGCATTGTCCGGGGCCGCGCCCTGGCCGGTGGTGCTGATCACCAGCAGCAGACGTCGAGTCTGCAGCAGGTGCCTGGGCCTGATGCGGTTCAGCGGTAGAACGCTGATGCCGCTCGCGTTGCCGGTCTGCTGCCCGATCTGCAGGACCGCAGTGCGGGCCAGCGCTTCGGCCGTGCCTGTCTGGCTGGCATAGGCCACCAGCAGGCCGGCCGGGTTGCCGGTTTCCGCGCGTTGCCGGTACCAGGCGTGCAGACAGATTGCGAGCCAGAGGATCACAGCCAGACCGGCCAGAGCAATGCGTTCGGCGCTGGAACCGAGGATGCTGTCAAAATCCGCCATGAGTCAGAGCGCCAGTACTTCAAGTGTTGCGCTGTAACTGGCGCGGCGGCGTGTGACGGGGGCCGTCACGCCCTCTGCGGTGTCGTACTGGGCTTCCATCCAGTACATGCCGGCGGCGGGCCAGGTGATGCTCACCTTGCCGTCGGCATCGGTCATCGTCCTGATCTCGCCCAGTGCGTCGCGGTAGCGATTACCGCCCGGGATGACAACCACTGCCACATCCGCAGCTGGTTGACCGTCGAGGGTGAAGCGGAACTCCGCGGTTTCCCCGGCATACAGGTCATTGGGGTGGGTGACCGGCGACAGCTCGAGCCCCCTGTTGGTAGGTACGAATACCGAGTCGCTCGGGCTGCCTGAGGTGACGAATACCTCCATGCGGGAGCTACCCTGGATCACCTGCAGGTCCTCGGCGGCCTCTGGCAGGTTCTTGTGCAGTTGATCAATTGGCCCCATCCATCGCACGCGTTCGCCATTTTCGGTGTAGGTGGCCATTATTCGCGCATTGGCCAGGGCCAGTTTGTAGGTGCCTTTCTGCTCCAGCGGCACATCGAAGGTTGTCCGGTAGCGGCCGGTCTTGCCGTTGCGGCCTTCCAGTGTGCTGCCATCGGGCGCCAGTATGTGCAGGGGCATGGGCGCTCGGCCTTCGTCTTTGGCCGCGCTTTCGCCAATCCCGGACAGCCGCAGGGGGACGTGTTCAAAGTAGAAGAGGTCATTGGATACGGCCGCATCGACCGTGATCCAGGGGGACTCACCCGACAATACAGTGGCGGACGGTAGCATCCAGGCTCGATGGGCCTGGGCCGGTACTGCAAGAGAGATCGTCAGGACAACGAGGGTGCATCTGAAAATGTGCTTCATGGTGAATCTCCGTTTCGGGATCAGGGGTGTGCGCCGCAACCTGGCGCTGGATGCGTCAGGGGGAAACCGATAATCGGACGCGGCCCAGTTCGCTATTACCCAGCGCGCTGCTGGTCAGTGACTGCTGCGGCGGCCACTGGAAGGGCAGACGCAGCAGCTCCCGGCCGCCAACCTCACGGGCAGCCTCGATTACCAGGACGTAAGCGCCTGGCTCCAGCTTCTCCAGCGGCGCCTGGGCGCCGTCAAGCTGCAGCCGATGGGTGCCAGGGGGGCGGGTGGCGGCACTCAGGCCATCAATCGGCATTTCCAGTCCGCGACCGCTGCGTCGCCACCACTGGCGCAGGTCCTTGAGCCATTTCTCTCCTTCCTGGTCGGCCAGCCTGAGGTCGTACCACACGGCAATGTCGGCGATATGCTGATCGTCCTGCTCCAGCCAGAGGGCGACGTAGGGGCGGTGGTACTCGGCGACTTGCAGCCGGGGTATTTGTACCTCGATCTCCAGCTGGGCTGCGGATGTCAGGCTGGTAGCAAGGCCGCCGGCCAGAGCGCAGAACACGAGTAGTGATTTATGCATCGGGTTATTCCTGTCAGTGAATCAGCAACAGCATCAGGAGAACGGGCACCAGCAGACCCAGGCCGGTAATCGGCCAGGTGGTTGGGCGGCTGGGGACCTGGCGCTGCAGCAGCAGTAGGCCGGTGAGGCTGAACAGCACGCAGACGCCAGCAAACACATCAATGAACCAGCTCCAGGCCACACCGGTATGGCGGCCCTTGTGCAGATCGTTGAAGTACGCAATCCAGCCACGATCAGTGTCCTCGAAGAGCAGCTCGCCGGTGTCCAGATCCAGGCTCAGCCAGGCGTCGGCGCCAGGGCGGGGCATGGCGATATAGAGTTCGGTTTCGCTCCATTCCGGCGGCCGTTCCAGGAGCTGAGCTCCAGTGTGCCGGGTAATGAAATCCGCCAGTTCCGGGGGCAGCTCGCCCCCTGATCTGGCTGTTTCACGCGCCAGCGCATGCAGGGCCTCCGGAAGGACGACCGTGACCGTAGTGGTTTCGCTGCGCCCCTCGATCCGTGCTGCGTGATTGAGGGTGATGCCCGTCGCGGCGAACAGCAACAATCCGGCCAGGCAAAGTGCCGAGCTGACCCAGTGCCACTGCCGCAGGGAGCCGATAGATGGGTTCTGACGCATGCCGATTCCGTTTCAGTCTGTTTGTGGCGGGGCCGCGCCGGGTCAAGGGCGGCCCCGGTGGGTCCGGATCAGAAGGTATAGTTGGCCGACAACCAGAAGCTGCGTGCCTTTTCCGTGACGTTGTAGTCGTTGCTGCAGGACCAGGTATCCAGGTTGCCAAGCCCGTCGTAGGTCGGCTCGCAATTGCGGCCGGCCATATCTCGATCAAGCAGGTTGTTGATGCGGCCGTTGATCGTCAGGGCGTCGGTGGCTCTGAAACGCGCTCCCAGGTGGTAGATGTCGTAGGACTTGTAATAGAGCTTGCGGGTCTGCGGCTGAGGCCCGGCGGTGGTTGCGGTGCCGCGGTAGCGCTCGTCACGGACCTCGGCAATCAGGGCCAGATTCAGGCGCGGCAGCACATCCCAACCGAGTGTGGCATTGAACATGTGCTCGGGCGTGTTCACCAGTGGCAGACCTTTCTGGGCACCGCTTTTCTGCTCACTGTCGGTGTAGGTGTAGTTGCCGCTCAGAGCCAGGGCATGGGTGATGTCCCATTTCGCAGCCAGTTCGAGGCCCCTGGTGTCGGCCTTGTCCACATTGGTGCTCTGGCCGAAGGTGGTATAGCCCAGCTCGGCCCAGCCCGGTCCCACGTCGACGCAGCCGCTGCTGAGGTACTTCACGCCGTTGACGTCGTAGCAGTTGGGAATGGCGTCTGCGCGGGCGATCTTGTCCTTGAACCGATTGAAGAACAGCGTGGCGTTGACGTTGAAATTGTCCAGATTGTCGTAGTACGCGGCGACCTCGTAGTTGGTACTGGTTTCGGGCTGCAGGTCGGGCGAGCCGGCAAAGGGGATGACACCTTGCCCACCAAAGCCGACGATCCCGGGGTACAGCTCATTGGGCTTGGGTGTCTTGTAGCCGGTACTGACGCCGCCCTTGAGCGTCCATTGATCATTGGTGCGCCAGGTGAGGTAGCCCCTGGGGCTGACCTGGCTGCCAAAGATATTGTGATGGTCGTAGCGCGCGCCCAGGGTGAGGGTCAGGTCCTGACGGATGTCCCAGTTGTCCTCGGCGAACAGCGCCCACTGCTTGTGATCCTGCGTGGCCCCTGAGTCGTATCCGGCTCCGTTCATGCCGAATACACCGTCTTCCATTTCGGCGAACAGGTACTGGCCACCCACGGTAAGAAAATGACGACCGATCTGGCTGGTGAGCTTGGTGTCGAAAATGGTGTTGCGAATCTCCAGTTCCCGGCGCTCGCGGGGCAGGAACTGGCCTTGCAGTTGCGCGCGCAGCGGATCGGTCAGGGTCGGATTGCTGGTGCCCTGGTCGGCCACCGCCTGATCCCATATGACCTGCAGATTTTCGCGCTCCTGGACGGTCAATGGTTGGGACCGGCCGAGGTTGGCGCTGGTGCTGCGCGTCAGGCTGGTTTCGCTGTTACCGATACTCCAGCGTCCGGAGTGCGCGAGCACGAACTGCTCCCGTTCCACACGCTGATATTCGGTATAGCCGACACGTGGCTGAACGATACCATTGCGGCCCCGCCACAGGCTTTCAACCGAGTCCAGGGTGCCCGTCTGGCCTTCGGTGTTGTCGTAACGCTGCTTGGCGACGTCGTATTCCAGCTGGAAATCATGGTTCTCCAGCGCCGTCAGGTTCAGGGTGAAACCGGCATTCCAGTTCTTGGCCGCGACAATCTTCTTGTCACCGAAGCTACCCCGGTCGGAGAAGGGTGTACCGTCACCGTTGACCAGATTTTCTACGCTGTAGCCCGGATCGCTCTGCTCACGGTCATACAGGCCGCCGTGCAGGCCCAGCCCCAGCACGCCATCGATCAGCGGTCCGCTGGCATAGAGGTCGGTCCTGCGTTCATCGCCAAACTGCGAGTCTTCCTGCAGGGTGTAACCCTGGGTTATCGAGCCGCCCCAGTTTTCCTGGACCTTGCGGGTAATGATGTTGATCACGCCGCCCATGGCATCGGCGCCATACAGGGTCGACATGGGGCCGCGGATGACTTCGATACGCTCGATCGCTTCCATCGACGGCATGTACATGAACTGGCTGTTGCCGAAATTGTTTGGTCCGATATCGCCAATGTCGCTCTGGCGACGGCCATCAATCAGGACCAGGGTGTAATCCTTGGGCAGGCCACGCATGGTAATGCTGATGTTGCCGTTCTTGTCCAGATCGGCTCCCACATCGACCCCTTCAACGTCTCTCAATGCGTCGGCCAGGCCCGCATAGGGCTTGCTGCGCAGTTGCTCGCGGCTGATGACACTGATGCTGGCGGGCGCATCGGTGATCTTCTGTTCGAAGCCGGTTGCTGAAATAACCGTCTGGCCGGCGAGCTGATAGGTGCTCTGCGGATTGCCGAGAGCCACCCCGGACACCAGGAGGGCCAGACTGCCGAGCAGGAAGTGGTGGGTATGCATGGATCTTTGGTTGGAATTCATTCCGTTGTTTCTCCGAGGCCAAGAGGGCCGAACAATTGAAATACCGGCTAACGGGAATAGTTCTCATTATTGATTTGCCGCGAATTGTAGGGAGACCGGT
>JAESUC010000009.1 GCA_016763285.1 Pseudomonas sp. | reverse complement strand
CCACGCCGCCGAGATTCGAACCGAGGACTGGCTGCTGTATGTCATGGACAGCCCCTGGTCCGGTGCCTCGCGCGGACTCAACCGAGGCAGTATCTTTACCCGGGATGGCCAGTTGGTCGCCTCGGTGGCGCAGGAAGGCCTGATCAGACTGGTGGAGTGAGCCGTCAGCCCACCATGCGTTTGAACGCAGCGCTATGCTTGTCCACAAAGTGGTGTTTTAAAGCGCCCAGTACATGCGCACCCAAAATGATATACAGCAAGTAAGGCAGCAGGTACTTATGCAGGGTGCCCCAGATGATGGTCGCGGTATCGCTGGGCGCCCATAGCGGCTCCAATTCCCAGATAAAGAAGAACGTGGGATAACCATGGAAGCTGGTCATGACGAATCCGGTGACCGGTATCGCAATCATCATGCCGTACAGAGCGATATGCACCCCGTGCGCGAGTTTACGCTCGTAGGGCTTGAGCGATGGGTCCAGTTCGGGGCGTTTAGAGATCCGATTCCAGACCAGGCGCGCGAGCAGCAAAGCAAAGACAACGACGCCCAGGGTTTTATGCACCACATAGTAGGCGTTCCGATACTCGGTGCCTTCGGGAATGATAGAGGCGAAAACCCCCATCGGTATAAGCGCCAGAAAGAGTGTTGCTATCGTCCAGTGCAGGAAGCGGGATACCCGTCCGTAGCGCTGCTTCTCATTGTCTACTGATAAAACCAGTGTCTTGTTATTGGCAAACTGCCTGCGGGCAACAAGCAGTAAGAACAATCCAGCCAGCAAGGCAATACTGCCTTGCATCCAGAGCAAAGCGGGTTTGGCTGAGTCCAGGGGTGTCTGGTTCGGTTTGGGGTTTTCCAGAAAGCCTGTGCCCATCACAAACCAAAAAAACCAGGCAGCTACAGCCAGACAACCGAATGCAGCCAGGACGCTCCCGAACCCTCGCACCATTGGCGCTTGATAATTTAATGCCCATGCGGTGGTCATCGATAGCAGAAGAATTGCCAGGGCCGTCCAGCTGTCGATACCTCCGGCCATTCGTGTCGAAGGTCCATGGCCACCTGCCGCCAGATTGATAGCACTCTCGGCATGGC
Organism: Pseudomonas sp.; assembly: GCA_016763285.1. GTDB lineage: Bacteria > Pseudomonadota > Gammaproteobacteria > Pseudomonadales > Pseudomonadaceae > Halopseudomonas. The sequence goes on along the minus strand of JAESUC010000009.1, from coordinate 2,845 downwards.
CGATAGTCGGCCACATCAGAGCTGTAAGCAATACGAGGGCAGCCACAACGTAAGGCATGAGCTTTTTCAGCAATTCAGCTGCCTGCACCAGGTGATCTGACTTCGTAAAACCCTGAGTAGGGACGCGCTTCCTGACCAAGGGTGAGCACAGGTCTGGCTTGATTGAGTCGCCGGAAGGACCAGCAACGAGTTGGATGCTTCTAAAGGTGCTCATGGGCGTCTCCGGTTTTTATATCGAGCGTAAGACGGTCATTATTCCTCACCCATAAAGGTATAAAAACGGCCTATTCTGGGTAATACTATTGCTATAAAGGCAATAGAAACGATGTGACGGATCAAACCCAGGAAGCCCCATGGATCAGCTCAAAGCGCTGCGCTACTTCTGCAAGGTAGTGGAAACCAGCAGTTTTACCCAAGCCGCAAAGGCCTTCTCGGTCCCGCCGTCGTCCTTGTCGAGGCGTGTTGCCGACTTGGAGGGTAGCCTCGGGGCGAACCTGTTAAAGCGCACGACTCGCGTGGTGCAGCCTACCGAGATCGGCAAGCTGTACTACGAGCAGGTGCAGGACATACTGCATCAGCTGGACCAGAGTGACGAAGCAGTGCGTAGCTACCAGGCAAAGCCAATGGGCCGGCTGCGTATCAGCGCGATGGCCGGCTTTGGTGAAAGCAAGGTGCTTCCCTTGCTTGACGAGTTCAAGACCCTGTTTCCAGAAGTCATCCTGGACGTAAGTCTCACCGATGAACTGATGACGCTGGGCAGGGATGAAGTCGACATCGCCATCCGCGGTGGGTACGCGCCGAATGAGCGCGTACAGGCAGTCCGCCTCATGGACAATGAATTCATTCCAGTGGCGGCGCCTTCCTACATAAAGCAGATGGGCGCCCCAGCGTCCGTACTGGAACTACGCAATCATAAAGGCCTGTATTTTCGTACGCCGAACGGCCCAAACCCCTGGCTATGCAAGATCGAAGACGAGTGGCGCGATGTTTCGGCGCCGGCAGTCGCGATTTCCAACAACGGCCAGTGGCTAGGACAACAGGCGGTTGCCGGGAAAGGCATCATGATGGCGCCGCGCTGGTCGCTCGCTCCTTCTCTGGAAGACGGATCGCTGTGTGAATTGATTTTCGATCACCCTTTGCATGTGACACAAAACCCCCGACTGGCGATCTTCCTGCTTTATCAGAAGCAGCGTTATCACGTGCCGAAGGTCAAAGTGGCCGTTGATTTTCTGGTCTCGCGGTTACGCCAACCGAAGGCGGCCGTTCCTAAAGCCTGATCATTTCAGTATTGATGAAGCTGGTTGGCTGGTACCGCACCCGTGCGTCTATCTGAACCATCACCCCTTCCTAAAGTCCTTAGGTGTTAGGGGCCCTGCACACTTTGGGCCTCTGGCAACTCAAGCATGAGGGTCTCGGAGACATTCATCCGACCAAGCCGTCCCCACTGCCGGTTGAGGCTTTCAAATCGAGGAGTAGGTTATGGTCGACAAATCTGAAAAATACCGCTGGCTGGTGCGCCTGGGGTTCGCCGCGCGCGGCGTGGTGTATTTGCTACTGGGTTACCTCTTTCTGGCCGCCACGGGGCATAGTCGGGCGAGCCGTGGGGCAAGTGGCGTCTTTGATTTCCTGCAGGAAGTACCGGGCGGCACACCCATCCTCTATCTATGCGCTTTGGGGCTAGTGGGTTACGCACTCTACCGTCTGTCCTCCCTGCTGTTTGACGCTGAAAATTACGGCAAGGACAAGAAGGGTATAGCGCAGCGGGTCGGCCACGGTGCCAGCGGGCTGGCGCATCTGGTATTGGCATACACTGCGTTTCAGTTCGCCCGTGGCAACCAGCAATCATCCGGTGGCAGCGGAGGCGATGCCCAGCAAGTGACCAGTTCCATCTTGTCGATGGAGTTTGGCTCGATTGTGATTGGCATTCTGGGCCTGTGCTTTCTGGCCGCAGCGGTCGCCCAGGCGAAGAAAGCCTTTACCGGGGAGTTCATGCAGAGGGTGTCGCCCAGGGCACCTGATTTCACCAGGTATATTGGTCACGCAGGCTTTGCGGCACGCACGGTAGTCTTTGCAGTCATTAGCTGGTCCCTGATTGAATCGGCCTGGTTGTCCAGCTCCTCGCAAGTGAAGACACTTGGCGAAGCGGTCTCTTCACTGAGGGATGACGGCGTGTTGTTCACGCTGGTGGCAATAGGGTTGCTGCTGTTTGGCGTCTTCAGTCTGGTCATGGCGTGTTATCGCACCGTTCCCGATCTGGGCCCCGACGGGATAAAGCCTTCCTTCCGGTCGTAAACGTTACCACCGGGGCTGACCGAGGGCCTATACACTTGACCACGTTGTTTTGAGGCAGGAAGCTTTTTATAGGTTGAGCGATCCGAAGGTTCAAGTAGAGGGCGTAATTGGCCACATCGGCAACCTTTTGGGCTTGCAATATCCCCGTGTAAGTTGGATTGTCGGGGGTGCGCAGGGCAAGACATGATGCTGAGCACCAGACTAACCAACCTGCAAGGAGCGAGATAATGGATAATCTGGTACTTCAGTGCCGTTGTGGTCAGGTCAAAGGCCGCGCTATCAAGGTTGATCCGGCGGACGGCACCCGGGTCATCTGTTATTGCAAGGATTGCCAGAGCTTTGCCCATGCCCTCAAGGCGGGCGCAGAGGTTCTCGACGAGCAAGGCGGCACCGACATCTACCAGTTACCGCCTGCGCGCCTGCAGAATCAACAGGGGCTGGAACACGTTCGCTGCCTGCGCCTGAGCGAAAAAGGCCTTTATCGCTGGTATGCCGGCTGCTGTAACACGCCCATGTGCAATAGTCTGGCGCCGCGAGTACCGCTGATTGGACT
>JAESUC010000092.1 GCA_016763285.1 Pseudomonas sp. | reverse complement strand
GCGTTTTGAAGGATACCAAAGCCCGCAAAGCCCCGCCCGTATGGCGTGAACAGCTGACACTGCGTCTCCGCGAGGGCGCATTGCTGGCGATGATCGCCCTGTGCCTGTACCTGAGCATGGCGCTGTTGAGCTACGACACCTCCGATCCCGGCTGGACCCGCAGCGGTGAAGCGGGCGAGGTGGGTAATGCCGGGGGCAGCATGGGCGCCTGGATTGCCGATGTTCTGCTGCTCACCCTGGGCTATCTGGCCTACCTGTTTCCCATCATCGTGGCGGTCAAGGTCTGGCAGATGTTCCGTCGGCGTCACCTGCCGTTCGTGTGGAACGGCTGGCTGTTTTCCTGGCGTTTGATTGGTTTCGTACTGACTCTGCTGGCTGGTACCGCGCTTGCTGCCCTGCATGGCAGCCCTCCTGAAAGCTTTCCCAATGGCGCCGGTGCTGGTGGTGTGCTTGGGCAGCTGCTGTCACGCCTGGCCTATCCGCTTCTCAATATGCAGGGCAGTACGCTGCTGTTTCTGACCCTGTTCCTGTTCGGCCTGACGGTGTTTACCAACCTGTCCTGGTTCCGGGTAATGGAGCTGACCGGCAAGATCACGCTGGATCTGCTGGACCTGCTCAAGCGTGCCTGGCACAGCTGGCGTGCGCGCCGCGCCAGTGCCGCTGTCGAACGTGACCTGCCGCCGCGCGCGGCCAAGACGCCAGCTGCCCGCAGCGAGCCGGTATTCAGCCCCGCAGAGCAGCGCGAGGCAGAAGCCTCACGGGCGCGGCGCCAGGAGTCGCTGGCCAAGCATCAGGCCTCACGGGAAAGCCGCCAGCCACCGGAGATCGTGCCGCCCGATACCAAGCCGGTGCAATCCAGCGTGCGTCTGCAGAAAGAGAAGCAGTCGAAGCTGTTCAACGACTCCGTCGAGCCAGGCTCCCTGCCACCGATCTCGCTGCTTGATCCGGCCACCAAGAAGACCAAGGGATTCTCTGCCGAATCCCTGGAGGGCATGTCCCGGTTGCTCGAGCTGAAGCTCAAGGACTTCGGCGTCGAGGCAGAGGTCGAGAAGGTCCAGCCAGGGCCGGTGATTACCCGGTTCGAGATTCAGCCTGCGGCGGGCGTCAAGGTCAGCAAGATCTCCAACCTGGCCAAGGATCTGGCCCGCTCGCTGGCGGTGATCAGCGTCCGGGTCGTGGAGGTCATCCCCGGCAAGACCACGGTGGGTATTGAAATACCCAACGAGGATCGCGAGATCGTGCGCCTGTCGGAAGTGCTGCAGACCCGGGAGTTCGACGAGGCCAGCTCACCGGTCACTCTGGCCCTGGGGCACGACATCGGCGGTCATCCGGTCATGGCTGACCTGGCGAAGATGCCCCACTTGCTGGTGGCCGGTACGACCGGTTCGGGAAAGTCGGTCGGCGTCAACGCGATGCTGCTGAGTATTCTGTTCAAGGCGCCGCCGGAAGAAGTGCGGCTGATCATGATCGACCCGAAAATGCTCGAGTTGTCGATCTATGAGGGTATCCCGCACCTGTTGGCGCCGGTGGTAACCGACATGAAGGAGGCCGCCAACGCCCTGCGCTGGTGTGTCGCCGAGATGGAGCGCCGCTACAAGCTGATGGCAGCTATGGGCGTACGGAACCTCGCCGGCTTCAACCGCAAGGTCAAGGACGCTGAGAAGGCCGGCACGCCACTGACCGATCCGCTGTTTCGCCGTGAATCCATGGAAGACATTCCGCCGGAGCTGGAAACCTTGCCGGTCATCGTCGTGGTGATCGACGAGTTCGCCGACATGATGATGATTGTTGGCAAGAAGGTGGAGGAGCTGATCGCCCGTATCGCGCAGAAAGCCCGCGCCGCCGGTATCCACCTGATTCTGGCGACGCAGCGGCCTTCCGTGGACGTGATCACGGGACTGATCAAGGCCAACATACCGACGCGCATGGCCTTCCAGGTCTCCAGCAAGATCGATTCGCGCACCATCCTCGACCAGGGTGGGGCGGAGCAGCTGCTCGGTCACGGTGACATGCTCTATATGCCGCCAGGCACCAGCCTGCCCGTGCGCGTGCACGGTGCTTTCGTGTCCGACGAGGAGGTGCATCGCCTGGTCGATGCCTGGAAGCAGCGCGGTGAACCGGATTACATTCAGGACATACTCGACGGGGCTGACGATGGCGCCGGTAGCGGATTCGACACCTCCGGTGGCATGGGGGGAGGCGACAGTGAAGAAGACGCGTTGTACGATGAGGCCGTGCGCTTTGTCACCGAAAGCCGCCGTGCGTCGATTTCCGCGGTACAGCGCAAGCTCAAGATCGGCTATAACCGCGCCGCCCGCATGATCGAGACCATGGAGATGGCCGGAGTGGTAACATCGATGAATACCAACGGCTCGCGGGAAGTGATCGCGCCGCCACCGGTGCGGGACTGACCCCACCTGATACCTTTCCACTGGAGACCACCCCTGATCATGATCAGAACCCTGTTTCGTTCAAGCCTTGCGACCCTTTGCCTGCTGAGCCTGCCGTTTGCGGCCATGGCCGATGAGCAGGACGTCGCAGCAGAGCGGCTCAATACCCTGCTGTCCAGCGCCAATACCATGAGCGCCGATTTTTCCCAGATGACCCTGAGTTCCAACGGCGCCAATCTGCAGGAAGCTACCGGCAGCCTGGTGCTGAAACGCCCCGGCATGTTCCGCTGGCACACCGATGCGCCCGCCGAGCAGTTGCTGGTGTCCGATGGTGAGCAGATCTGGCTCTATGACCCGGACCTGGAGCAGGTCACCATCCAGAAAATGGACAAGCGTCTGACCCACACGCCGGCGCTGTTGCTGTCAGGCGATGTCAGCAAGCTGCAGGAGAATTTCGTCATTACCGTGATCGAGAGCGGCAATATTGCGGAGTTTCTGTTGACGCCCAAGGCCAATGACACCCTGTTCGACAACCTGCGCCTGTCCTTTATGGACGGCAGGATCAACGATATGCAGATGAGCGATGCTGTCGGCCAGCGCACCAACATCCTGTTCCAGGACGTGAAGATCAACGAGCCGGTGCAGCAGCGCGAGTTCACCTTCGAGATTCCGCCGGGAGTCGATGTCATCAGTGAGTGAGGCAGGCCTCTTCCCCGACCGGGGTACGCACCAGCCGCTGGCCGCTCGTATGCGTCCGGCGACACTCGACGAATACACCGGCCAGGCGCATCTGCTTGGTCCGGGGCGACCGCTGCGTGTAGCGCTGGAGCAGGGCGCGTTGCACTCGATGATCTTCTGGGGCCCGCCGGGGGTTGGCAAGACCACCCTGGCGCGTCTGCTGGCGACGCTCGCCGATGCTCAGTTTGTCAGTATTTCCGCGGTGCTTGCCGGGGTGAAGGAGATCCGTCAGGCCGTCGAGATGGCCCGTCAGCAGGCGGCCCAGAACGGACGACAGACGATCCTGTTTGTCGACGAGGTTCATCGCTTCAACAAATCCCAGCAGGATGCCTTTCTGCCCTATGTGGAAGACGGCACCCTGTTGTTCATCGGCGCGACAACCGAGAATCCATCCTTCGAGCTGAACAACGCTTTGCTGTCACGCGCCCGGGTCTACGTACTCAAGTCACTGGATGAGCCGTCCCTGTCGATGCTGCTGGATCGGGCCCTGGCCGACGTCGAACGCGGACTCGGACGCCACGCCCTTTCTGTCACCGAAGAAGCCCGGGGCATACTGATCGGCGCAGCTGACGGGGACGCGCGCCGGTTGCTCAACCTGCTCGAGATAGCAGCTGATCTGGTGGACGATGGCGGTACCATCGATACCGCTCTGGTGGGGGATCTGCTCAATGATACCCGGCGCCGTTTCGACAAGGGTGGCGAGGCGTTCTACGATCAGATCTCGGCACTGCACAAGTCGGTACGCGGCTCGGACCCAGATGCATCGCTGTACTGGTTCGCCCGCATGATCGATGGTGGAGCTGATCCGTTGTTCCTGGCCCGCCGCGTGGTGCGCATGGCCAGTGAGGAGATCGGCAATGCGGACCCACGGGCACTGACCCTTGCGCTCAATGCCTGGGATGTGCAGGAACGGCTGGGCAGTCCGGAAGGGGAATTGGCAGTGGCCCAGGCGGTTGTTTATATCGCCTGTGCGCCCAAGAGCAACGCCGTGTACAAGGCTTTCAATGCAGCCATGAAGGATGTGGCCAGCCAGCCGTCCTTCGAGCCGCCCCTGCATCTGCGCAACGCGCCGACCAAGCTGATGAAGGAGCTCGGTTACAGCGAGGGGTATCGCTATGCCCACGATGAACCCCAGGCCTATGCAGCCGGCGAGGATTATTTTCCCGAAGAGCTTGAACCGCGGCGCTATTACCAGCCGGTCGATCGCGGACTCGAACAGAAGATAGGTCAGAAACTGGACCACCTGCGCAGCCTGGATGCGGCCAGCGGGACCAAAAGGAGATAGGAATCGATGGTTGCCAGTCTGTTTGCAGTAGCCCTGGGCGGCTCGCTGGGAGCCCTGTGCCGCTATGGGATCGCCCAGTGGATCATGGTCACCTGGCCCAAGGCTTTCCCACTGGCGACTTTTACCGTCAACCTGCTTGGCTGCCTGATCATAGGTATACTGTATGGCCTGTGGCTGAGCCGGCCGGAATTCTCGCCGGTGCTGCGCCAGGGGCTGTTTATCGGCTTTCTGGGCGCCTTTACTACATTTTCCACGTTCTCCCTTGACGCTTTGCGCTTGATGGAGAACGGCGAGAGCCTGATGGCCCTCGGATACATTTTGCTCAGTGTGTGCGTCTGTCTGCTCGCCACCTGGGCCGGTCTGTCGCTGGTTCGCTAACCAGCCGGGCTGCCACCTGCAACCATAAGATGATGACTCATGCTTGATCCTAAACTGGTCCGTAGCCAACCCCAACTGGTCGCCGAGCGCCTCGCCACGCGGGGCTTCGTGCTCGATGTGGCACAACTGGAGAGCCTTGAGGCGCGCCGCAAGACGGTGCAGACCCGCACCGAGACCCTGCAGGCCGAGCGCAACAGTCGCTCCAAGTCGATTGGTCAGGCCAAGGGACGTGGCGAAGATATCCAGCCCCTGCTTGCCGATGTCGAACGCATGGGCACGGAGTTGAGCGAAGCCAAGCAGGAGCTCGATGAGATCCAGGCGGAGCTGGATGCCTTGCTGCTGGCCATGCCCAACCTGCCGGAAGAGGGCGTTCCGGTCGGTGCCGACGAAGATGATAACGTCGAAGTGCGCCAGTGGGGCTCGCCACGGGAGTTTGACTTCGAGCCACGCGATCATGTCTCGCTGGGTGAGCAGCACGGCTATCTGGACTTCGAGACGGCCGCCAAGCTGTCGGGCGCACGTTTTGCCCTGATGCGCGGCCCCATTGCCCGCCTGCATCGGGCGCTGGCTCAGTTCATGCTGGATGTGCATGTCAACGAGCACGGCTACGAGGAGCTTTATACCCCCTATCTGGTTCAGGCTGATGCGCTGCAGGGCACCGGCCAGTTGCCCAAGTTCGAGGCGGATCTGTTTCGGGTGCCCCGCGGCGATGATCAGCGGGATCTGTTCCTGATTCCCACTGCCGAAGTAACCCTGACCAATACCGTCAGCCAGAGCATCATCGACGCAGACAAACTGCCGCTACGCATGACCGCCCATACTCCGTGTTTCCGCAGCGAGGCAGGATCTGCCGGCCGCGACACCCGGGGCATGATCCGGCAGCATCAATTCGACAAGGTCGAGATGGTCCAGATCGTCCGTCCGCAGGACTCGGCGGCTGCACTGGAGGAACTGACCGGGCATGCCGAGAATATCCTCAAGCTGCTCAACCTGCCGTATCGGGTTCTCGAGCTGTGCACCGGAGATATGGGCTTTGGCGCCACCCGCACCTACGATCTGGAAGTGTGGATTCCCAGCCAGGGCAAGTATCGGGAAATCTCGTCCTGCTCCAGCTGTGGAGACTTCCAGGCGCGACGCATGCAGGCGCGCTGGCGGAACCCGGAAACCGGCAAGCCCGAACTGGTACACACTCTGAACGGTTCCGGACTGGCCGTTGGCCGCACGCTGGTGGCGATTCTGGAAAACTATCAGGAAGCCGACGGCAGCATCCGGATTCCCGAGGTGCTCGAGCCCTACATGCCTGGCATCGGACAGATCGGCTGACATGGAATATCTGCCGCTTTTCCATAATCTGCAGGGCCGCCTGGTACTGGTTGTCGGGGGCGGCGAGATCGCGCTGCGTAAATCCCGCCTGCTCGGTGAGGCCGGCGCGGTATTGCGGGTGGTTGCGCCCGAGATCGAGCAGCAGCTGGCCGAACTGGTGCACGCCGGCGGCGGAGAATGCATTGAACGCGGTTATCTGGCCTCCGATATGGACGGCACGCTACTGGTGATTGCCGCCACCGATGACGAATCGCTGAATGCGCAGGTGTCGGCCGATGCCCAGGCACGCTTTCTGCCGGTCAACGCGGTAGACGCTCCGGACCTGTGTACGGTGATCTTCCCGGCCATTGTCGACCGCTCGCCGCTGATCATCGCGATCTCCAGCGGCAGTCATGCGCCGGTTCTGGCACGGCTGACCCGGGCACGGATCGAAACCCTGTTTCCCTACACCTACGGCAAGCTTGCCCAGTTGGCGAAGCGTTTTCGCAGCCAGGTCAAAGCGGCTTTCCCGCAGATCAACCAGCGCCGCGTCTTCTGGGAGGATGTATTTCAGGGCGACGTCGCCGAGCGGAT
>JAESUC010000008.1 GCA_016763285.1 Pseudomonas sp. | reverse complement strand
TGCACAATTGGTGGAAGGGCTGGAAGCGGGCCTCTCGCACCAGACATTGCTGGGCGTGACCGGGTCAGGGAAGACCTTCACCATTGCCAACGTGATCCAGCAGGTCCAGCGTCCGGCCATTATCATGGCGCCGAACAAGACGCTGGCCGCCCAGCTGTATGGCGAATTCCGCGAGTTCTTTCCGAACAACTCGGTGGAATACTTCGTCTCCTACTATGACTATTACCAGCCCGAAGCCTACGTGCCGTCCTCGGACACCTTTATCGAGAAGGATGCCTCGGTCAACGATCACATTGAGCAGATGCGCCTGTCGGCCACCAAGGCGCTCTTGGAGCGCCCCGATGCGATCATCGTCGCGACCGTGTCGGCGATCTACGGTCTGGGTGATCCTGCGTCCTACCTGCGCATGGTGCTGCATGTGGATAGGGGGGATCACCTGGACCAGCGCACCTTGCTGCGCCGTCTGGCGGAGCTGCAGTACACCCGCAATGATATGGAGCTGGCGCGGGCCAACTACCGGGTACGTGGCGACGTGATCGACATCTTCCCGGCGGAATCCGATCTCGAGGCTATCCGCATCGAGCTGTTTGACGACATCGTCGAAACCATCAGCTTTTTCGATCCGCTGACAGGTGAGGTTTTACGCAAGGTTCCACGCGTAACTGTTTATCCCAAATCACATTATGTAACGCCGAGGGAAAAACTGTTGGATGCAGTTGAGCACATCAAGGTAGAGCTGGCCGAGCGGCTCGAGGTGCTCAAAAGCCAGAACAAGCTGGTCGAAGCCCAGCGGCTGGAGCAGCGCACGCGCTTCGACATGGAAATGATCATGGAGCTGGGTTACTGCAACGGCATCGAGAACTACTCGCGCTATCTGTCGGGCCGTAACCATGGCGAAGCACCGCCCACGCTATTCGATTACCTGCCCATGAACGCACTGCTGATCATCGATGAATCCCACGTCTCGGTGCCCCAGGTGGGCGCCATGTACAAGGGCGACCGCTCGCGCAAGGAGACCCTGGTCGAATACGGTTTCCGTCTGCCCTCGGCCCTGGACAACCGACCCATGCGTTTCGACGAATGGGAGCTGATCTCGCCCCAGGCCATTTTTGTGTCCGCCACGCCGGGCCCCTATGAGGCAGAGCACGCCGGTCGTACGGTCGAACAGGTGGTGCGCCCCACTGGCCTGGTCGATCCAGAGATCGAAGTGCGACCGGCGACCAGTCAGGTCGACGATCTGCTCTCGGAGATCGCCCTGCGTACGGCGAAGGAAGAGCGGGTACTGGTGACCACGCTGACCAAACGCATGGCAGAAGACCTGACCGATTACCTGGGTGACCACGGCGTACGCGTGCGCTATCTGCACTCGGATATCGACACCGTTGAGCGGGTGGAGATCATTCGTGACCTGCGTATTGGCGCGTTTGATGTGCTGGTTGGCATTAACTTGCTGCGCGAAGGTCTTGATATGCCTGAAGTTTCACTTGTGGCGATCCTGGACGCGGACAAGGAAGGCTTCCTGCGCTCGGAACGCTCCCTGATCCAGACCATCGGCCGCGCCGCACGTAACCTCAACGGCCGGGCGATCCTGTACGCCGACCGGATGACCGGCTCGATGGAAAGGGCAATTGGCGAAACCGAGCGGCGCCGGGAGAAGCAGATAGCTTTCAACCTGGAACACAACATCACTCCGATCGGCATTACCAAGAGCGTGCAGGATATTCTCGAGGGCGCGGTGGTGCCGGGCAGCAACAGCCGCAACAACAAGCGCAAGAAGCTCAAGGCGGCGGAAGATGCGGCCGAGTACAGCGCTAACCAGCTACGCTCACCCTCGGAGATCACCAAGCAGATCCGCAAGCTGGAGGAGAAGATGTACCACCACTCCCGGGATCTGGAGTTCGAGGCCGCGGCCGGTGTGCGGGACGAGATACAGAAGCTGCGGGCCCTGCTGATCAAGGTCTGATGTTGCGGTTTATGCAACCCGACAATGGATCCCCGCCTTCGCGAGGATGACGACCAAAACCCCGTCATTCCCGCAAAGAAGGGTATCCTAGCGGCCTTTCAGGCACATACCCCCGCTGCTCCACACCTCGTCATTCCCGCGAAGGCGGGAATCCAAGCGGTTTATCAGACAGATCTCCGCCGCCCGCCCCACACACCGGCATGCCCGAGCACGGGGAACCCATTTTGGCCTTGGGTCAATGCAAAGACTCATACGCTAGCCGGACCCAAGAATGGATCCCCGCCTTCGCGAGGATGACGGTGGTGGAGGGCGTCATTCCCGCGCAGGCGGGAATCCAAGCGGTGTGTCTGACCCGCGCGCGTCGCCGCCCCAAACCCCGTCATTCCCGCGCACGCGGGAATCCATTTTGATCTTCCGTGCTTCAGGCGTGGCCACCAAGCCGCCCGGTTACTGCGTCTTTCGGTTAAGTTGCAGATATTCAGTAACTTACCGCTTGACAAGGTCCGGCGTGCTGCGTAAAGTTCGCGGCCATTGCAGGCACGTAGCTCAGTTGGTTAGAGCACCACCTTGACATGGTGGGGGTCGTTGGTTCGAATCCAATCGTGCCTACCAAACAAAACCCGGACTGCACGGGGCTTAGAGGGCGATCCGAAAGGATCGCCCTTTTTGTTTGCGCAAACTTTGGCCAATCATCGGGAACACGCGCCACCGGCAAAGGGCTTCAACCCGGTGACCAGCTTCCAGCTCCCCAGTCCCTCTCGACGCTGCATCCCTGGCACAACTGACCCTCAGTCCGAGCGCACGCCAGCATCCGCCTGGCCCGGACTAGCCTAACCCGCCCGGGTGATAGACGTTCGTTCCCCACAGGACCAAGCTTTCGGCGTCATCAAGCAGTTGGCTCGGGGAGGGGCTTATGCATCAGCACAAGAGGGGATGGCTGTGGGCCTATCGCAAGTTGCGCAGCTGGCATGTATCGGCCGTGCAGGCGTTCTACCGAGCGAGCCGCTATATATTGACCGGTGATACCGGTTCCTTTCCCAGTCATGGCGGTTGGCGCAAGTCTCGCCTGACGCGTGGCTGACGCCCGACTCAGATTTTGCTGTAAGTCATTGATGCTGCTGTGATAGAGTGCGTCGCCGTTCGGCACGAGCCGGACGCATTCTTTCAAGTCATCCGTGACGACCTTGCAGTAGCCTTTTGGCTGTCGGCGATCGTAGGCCGCGTTAACTGCACGCTGTTCTCCGGATGGCATTTTCCATCATGTGGCCTTGCGTAGGGGTCACCACTGAGAAGGAGCGGCACATGCCCACTATTACTCTCCCCGACGGCAGTCAGAAATCATTCGATCACCCGGTCAGCGTACTTGAAGTCGCGCAATCCATTGGCGCGGGCCTGGCCAAGGCCACCCTGGCCGGCAAGGTCAACGGCAAGCAGGTCGACGCCTGTGACCTCATTGAAAACGACGCGACCCTGCAGATCATCACGCCGAAGGACGAAGAGGGGCTGGAAATCATCCGCCACTCCTGTGCACACCTGATCGGCCACGCGGTCAAGCAGCTCTACCCGACTGCCAAGATGGTCATCGGCCCGGTGATCGATGAAGGTTTCTATTACGACATCGCCTACGAGCGGCCCTTTACCCCGGAAGACATGGCTGCGATCGAAGCGCGCATGCGCGAGCTGATCGCCACCGATTACGACGTGATCAAGAAGGTCACCCCGCGTGATCAGGTTATCGAGGTGTTCGAGTCCCGTGGCGAGGAATACAAGCTGCGCCTGGTCGAAGACATGCCCGAAGAAAAGACCATGGGCCTGTACTATCACGAAGAATACGTCGACATGTGCCGCGGTCCGCACGTGCCCAATACCCGCTTTCTCAAGGCCTTCCAGCTGACCCGCATCTCCGGCGCCTACTGGCGTGGCGATGCCAAGAACGAGCAGCTGCAGCGCATCTACGGCACCGCCTGGGCCGACAAGAAGCAGCTGGCTGCCTATATCCAGCGCATGGAAGAAGCCGAGAAGCGTGATCACCGCAAGATTGGCAAGCGCCTGGGCCTGTTTCACACCCAGGAAGAAGCGCCGGGCATGGTGTTCTGGCATCCGGACGGCTGGACTATCTATCAGGTGCTCGAGCAGTACATGCGCCAGATCCAGCGCGGCGGTGGCTATAAAGAGATCAAGACCCCGCAGGTCGTCGACCGCGTGCTCTGGGAGCGCTCAGGCCACTGGGAGCATTACTCCCATGCCATGTTCACCACCGAGTCGGAAAGCCGCGACTACGCCATCAAGCCGATGAACTGCCCGTGCCACGTACAGGTATTCAACCAGGGCCTTAAGAGCTACCGCGAGCTGCCCCTGCGTCTGGCCGAGTTCGGCTCCTGCCACCGTAACGAGCCCTCCGGCTCGCTGCATGGCCTGATGCGCGTGCGTGGCTTTACCCAGGACGACGCCCACATCTTCTGTACTGACGAGCAGGTAGAAGCTGAAGCGTCCGACTTCATCGCGCTGACCCTGCAGGTGTACAAGGATTTCGGCTTTACCGATGTCGAACTCAAGCTGTCTACCCGTCCGGAAAGCCGCGTGGGTGACGATGCGCTCTGGGATCAGGCCGAGAAGGGTCTGGAGTCGGCCCTGAACAAGGCCGGCCTGGAATGGGAGCTGCAGCCGGGCGAGGGCGCATTCTACGGTCCGAAGATCGAATTCTCCCTGCGCGACTGTATCGGTCGGGTATGGCAGTGCGGCACTCTGCAGCTGGATTTCATGCTGCCGGGTCGCCTGGGCGCCCAGTACGTTGCCGAAGATGGCGCGCGCAAGACCCCGGTCATGTTGCACCGTGCGATTCTCGGTTCATTCGAGCGTTTCATCGGTATTCTGATCGAACATTACGCTGGCGATTTTCCAGCCTGGTTGGCACCGACTCAGGCCGCCATTCTCAATATCACCGACAATCAGGCCGATTTTTGCTCCGAAGTGGAGAAAAGCCTCAATGAAATGGGCTATCGGGCATATGCGGACTTGAGAAACGAGAAAATTGGCTTTAAGATTCGCGAGCATACT
>JAESUC010000091.1 GCA_016763285.1 Pseudomonas sp. | reverse complement strand
TGGCGGGCACGCGACCGTCGCCCTGTATAACAGGCTCACTGCGCATGGGCAGTATCGGACAGCGATTGCCGTCCACCAGTACCCGATCCGGCTGAATGGACAGACCGGCTACGGCCCGCTGCATGGCCAACATGGTGGCGTGAAGAATATTGAGCTGGTCGATTTCTTCCACGTCGGCGCGGGCGATGCACCAGGCCAGGGCTCGTTCCTGAATAATGGGGAACAAGGCTTCGCGCTTGGCTTCAGTCAGCTTCTTCGAATCGTTAAGGCCTTCGATGGGACGCAGGGGATCCAGGATAACGGCGGCGGTGACGACGGCGCCACACAGGGGACCACGCCCTACTTCGTCGACACCGGCAACCAGTTCATCGCCAACGGGCGGATTCCAGTCCATCAATATCTGCGGCATCAGAGCCTTCCCTTTTGCCTGAGCAGATCCAGCACAGCCTCGGCGGCCGCATGGTCGGCGTCCCGCCTGAGCATTTCATGCAGCTGCATGAAGGTGGCCTGGGTCTCGGCGCGCTCTTCGGTCGGGGCCAGCAGTTGCAGCAAGGCCGGACCCATCGCTTCAGGTGTGGCTGCATCCTGTAGGAATTCGGGCACGACCTCGCGCTTGGCCAGAAGGTTGGGCAAGGATACGTGGCCAACCTTGACCAGGCGTTTGAGAATTTTGAAGGTCAGCCCGGCCATGCGATAGGCCACCACCATCGGACGCTTGAACAGCATGGCTTCGAGGGTGGCCGTACCGGAGGCGATCAATACCGCATCACAGGCGGCCAGGGCCTGGTGCGCCTGTCCGTCGAGCAGTACCAGCGGCAGCGTGATCCGGCTCTCGGCCATGATCTGCTGCATCTGCTGCTTGCGCTCCGGGTTGGCGCAGGGCATGACAAAGCGCAGGCCGGGCTCGCGCTCATGGCACCAGGCGGCGGTTTGCAGGAAGAGTTCGCCGAGCTTGCGCAGCTCGCCATTGCGACTTCCCGGCATCAGCGCCAGCAGTTTCTCGTCCGCTCCAATACCCAGCGCAGAGCGGGCAGCGGCGCGATCAGGCTGCAGCGGTATTTCGTCGGCCAGGGTATGGCCGACGCAACGCACGGCGACCTGATGCTTGCGGTAGACGTCTTCTTCGAACGGAAAGAGCGTCAGCATGAGGTCGGTAGACTTCTGGATGCCCAACACCCGCTTTTCCCGCCAGGCCCAGACCGACGGGCTGACGTAATGGACCGTTGCAATGCCGGCATCACGCAGTTTGCGCTCTACCCCGAGGGTGAAGTCCGGCGCGTCTATGCCTATGAATACGTCTGGTTGTTGCTCCAGCAGCCAGGCAACCAGCTCCTTGCGTATCCGCAATAGCTCACGCAGACGCCCCAGCACCTCCACCAGCCCCATGACCGAGAGACGCTCCATCGGCACCCTGGTCTGCATGCCTTCGGCAAGCATGCGCGGGCCGCCGATGCCGATGAACTCGGAATGCGGATGAGCCTGCTTCAGGGCACGTATTAGGCCGGCTCCCAGGGTGTCCCCGGAGGCCTCCCCGGCCACCAGGGCAATGCGCAGCGGCCGGCCGGCGACATGGGGTTGCGCGGTCATGATCAGCGGGTAATGCCGCGGGTCGAGGCGACGATGGAGTCGCGATAGAGGGCAATTTCGGAGTACTGGCTGGCGCTTTCTTCCAGCGCCTTGAGCGCATCTGCCAGGGTCAGGCCCTGGCGATAGACGATCTTGTAGGCACGGCGCAGGGCCGCTACCAGCTCGGGGCTGTAGCCACGTCGGCGCATGCCCTCGAAGTTCATGCCATGGGCGCTGGCGGGGTTGCCACCGACCATGACAAAGGCCGGAATATCCTTGAACACGGCACTGTTGGCCGCGCTCATTGACCATGCACCTAGCTTGCAGAACTGATGCACGGTGGTATAGCCACCGAGAATAGCGCCGTCGCCGATCTGTACATGGCCGGCGATGGTGGCGTTGTTGGCCATGATGACGTTGTCGCTGACCACACAGTCGTGGGCTACATGCACATAGGCCATCAGCAGGTTGTGGCTGCCGATACGGGTGATGCCCTGATCCTGAACGGTGCCCCGATGCAGTGTGCACCCTTCGCGAATCACGTTGTGATCCCCGATGATCAGTTGGGTGGGCTCGCCCCGGTATTTCTTGTCCTGACAGTCTTCACCCACCGAGGAAAACTGGAAGATCCGATTGTGCTGGCCGATCGTGGTTGGCCCGCGCACTACTACGTGGGGGCCTATGACGGTGCCTGCACCAATCTCGACATCCGGCCCGATAAGAGACCAGGGGCCGACTTCGACGTCCTCAGCCAGCCGTGCCGCAGGATCAACCAGGGCCAGAGGGTGAATCCGCGTCATATCTTGTGTTCCGCACAGATGATTTCACCGGAACAGGCTTCCTTGCCGTCGACCGTCGCCCGACAGGCAAACTTCCAGATGCCCCGCTTGTTGCTCAGGTGTTGCGCTTCCAGCTGCAGTTGGTCGCCCGGTACCACGGGCTGACGAAAGCGCAGCTTGTCGGTGCCGACAAAGTAATAAAGCGTGCCGTCAGCCGGTTTTACATCCATCATCTTGAAGCCCAGCAGGCCTGCGGCCTGGGCCATGGCTTCGATAATCAGCACGCCCGGCATGATCGGATGCTCGGGAAAGTGACCATTGAAAAAAGGCTCGTTGACCGAGACATTCTTGTAGGCACGGATGTTCCGGGATTCAAGATTCAGTTCGACCACCCTGTCCACCAGCAGAAACGGGTAGCGGTGGGGCAGGTATTCTTTAATTTCCTTGATATCCATGTATTCGCAGGCCTTGCAATAAACAGTAGTAGACGCCTTGTCGGCGCGGCTCAGGACTCTGATGAGCCTTGAGAGTCCCGAGTCACCGCCAGCAACTCCTTTTCGAGTTGCTGAACTTTCTTGGCCAGCGAATCCAGCTGACGGAATCGGGCGGCGCTCTTGCGCCATTCGACGGCCGGCTGCATTGCCGTTCCGGATGAATAGGCACCCGGTTCGGTGATGGAGCGCGTGACCATCGTCATACCGGTAACAAAGACGTTATCACAGATCTCGATATGCCCGACCATGCCCACGCCGCCGGCGATGGTGCAGTGCCGACCGATACGGGTGCTGCCGGAGATCCCCACGCAGGCAGCGATGGCGGTGTGATCACCGATATGTACGTTGTGCGCAATATGGATCTGGTTATCCAGTTTTACACCGTCGCCGATCACGGTGTCCGCCAGGGCACCGCGATCGATGGTGGTATTGGCGCCGATCTCCACGTCGTCGCCGACGCAGACACCGCCAATCTGGGCAATCTTCTGCCAGCGACCGCCGTCGTTGGCGAAGCCGAAACCTTCAGAGCCCAGAACGGCGCCAGACTGGATAACAACGCGGTCACCGATGCGAACGTCGTGATAGATACTCACACGGGGCGCCAGCCAGCCACCTGCGCCAATCTGCGAGCGCGCTCCGACCACACACTGGGCGCCAACCACCGTACCCGCACCCACGACTGCATCCGCTTCGATTACCGCGCCGGGGCCGATACTGGCCGAGGGATCGATCTGCGCGCTCGCTGCCACCACGGCGGCAGGATGCACGCCGGCAGGGGCAACCGGTTTGGGATCGAAGTGATGGGACAGCCGAGCGTAGGCAAGATAGGGATTGGCCACAACCAATGCGTTGCCGGCAAAGTCGGTCGCATCCGCTTCGGTCAGCAGAACCGCGCCGGCGCGCGTGTCGCCGAGGTATTTACGGTACTGACTGCTGGAGAGAAAGCTCAACTGATCAGCGCGGGCATCCTGAAGCGTGGCCAGCCCGGCAATTTCCTGGTCGGGGCTGCCAACCAGGCGTGCATCAACCAGGGCGGCAATCGCCGCCAGCGTCAACGTGGAAGGTGAGCTCACAGGCCAGCTCAACGCGACGCGTTCAGGCGCTCGATAACCTGGCGCGTAATGTCGTATTCAGCCTTGACGTCCACTACGGCACTGCGATCGATGACCAGGTCGTAATTGCCGGTCTGCAGAACGGTTTCCACCGCCTTGTCCAGGCGCGGCTTGAGGCTCTCGAGCATTTCGCGGTCAGCGCGCGCCTTGGCTTCGTTCAACTGCTTGGATTCGGTCTGGAAGTCACGGGCCTTCTGGCGAAACTCCAGGTCCAGTTTCTCCAGCTCGGTCTGGCCAAGTTTCTCGCCATCCTTCTGCATGCGCTCCTGCAGTCGCTTGGCCTCGGCCTCGAGGTTACGCAGGCGTTGCAGCTGGGTACCAAACTTCTTTTCGGCGTCAACCGAATAGGCCTTGGCTGCATCGGATTCCAGCAGCGCCATCTGGTAGTCGAGGACGGCGATCTTCATTTCGGCAGATACGGTAAAGCTGGCCATTGCCAGGGCAGAAATCATTGCAACCTGAATAAACTTGCGCACTCTAAAGCTCCTGTTACGTGTAAGGATTCCCGGATCAGAATGTCTGACCAAGGGTAAACTGGAATACCTGGGTGTCATCTTCGGACTGACTGTTCAAAGGTACCGCGAGGCTGAAGCCCAGTGGCCCGAGGGCAGTCAACCATGACAGGCCGAGACCGGCACTGTAACGAAGGTTGCCCAGATCCACCTCACCACAGCCGGGGTTGTCTTCACCGTTGTTCAGTGTTTCACGGCTGCAGTAGGTGTCATACACATTGCCCGCATCGAGGAACAGAACCGTCCGCAGTGAACTCTGGTCCTTGATGAAGGGTACCGGGAAGATCAGTTCGCCACCGCCAACCATCTTCACGTTACCGCCGAAGGGCAACTCATCCTTGTCCGGATCCGCCGTGGCCGGCGTACTGCGCGGGCCCAGCGAGCTTTCGCGATAGCCACGCACCGAGCCGATACCGCCAGCATAGTAATGCTCGTAGAAGGGCACGCTCTGGGTCGAACCGAAACGGCGGGCAAAACCGACGTTGCCATGCAGGCGCAGGGTCAGATCCTCGGTCACCGGGAAGTAACGCTGGGCGCGGTAATCGATCTTGTAGAACTGCAGGTCGCTACCCGGGATGGTGGTTTCGAAGTTGACACTCTGGGAGCTGCCCCGGTCAGGGAAGACACCACGGTTGAGGGTCGATTGCGACCAGCCCGCGTTGAACTTGAAGTTGGTGAAGCTGTCGCCCTCGCGTTGCAGGAACTGGGTGATTTCCTGCACGGTAAAGGTACCGGTCTGGATATCGTCCTGCTGGGCACTCAGACCGAAGGACAACCGCGAAGTGTCGGTAATCGGATAGCCGATATTGAAACCGCCACCATAGGAATCGACCGAGTAGCTCGATACGTCCACGTTCAGCTTGTCATAGTCGGTGGCGCGATAGAACGCGTTATACCCGAGGCTGACGCCGTCCACGGTGAAGTAGGGATCCAGGAAACCGAAGGACAGGGCCGTCTGGTACTCGGAGCGGTTGGCGCTGAGGCTGACCCGGTTGCCGGTCCCGAAGAAGTTGTTCTGGCTGATCGAGCCACCGACGATCAGACCGGTGCCCTGGGCAAAGCCCAGACTGGCGGTGATCGAGCCGGAAGGCTGCTCTTCGACGGTGTAGTTGACGTCGATCAGATCATCGGCGCCAGGGACCGGGACCGTTTCAACGTCGACTTCCTTGAAGAAACCCAGACGCTCGAGACGCACCTTGGATTGATCGATCAGGTAGGTCGAGGCCCAGCCGCCCTCCATCTGGCGCATTTCACGGCGCAGGACTTCGTCTTCGGTCTTGGTGTTGCCGCGGAAGTTGATCCGGTTCACGTAGGCCCGCTTGCCCGGATCCACGAAGAAGGTCACTTCGACACTCTGGTTCTCTTCGTTGATGTCCGGGATGCCGTTGACGTTGGCGAAGGTATAGCCTTCGTTGCCAAGCCGCCGACTGATCAGCTCGGACGTCGCGGTCATGACCTGACGGGAGAATACCTGGCCCGGCTCGACCAGCAGCAAACGACGAATCTCTTCTTCCGGCACGATCAGGTCGCCGGACAGGTTCACATCATTGACGGTATAGAGCTCGCCCTCATTGATATTGACGGTGACATATACGTTCTTCTTGTCCGGGGTGATGGTCACCTGGGTCGAAGCGATGCTCATGTTGATATAGCCGCGGTCCAGGTACCAGGAGCGCAACCGCTCCAGGTCGCCGGAGAGTTTCTCGCGGGAGTACTTGTCATCGCTGCGCAGGAACGACAGCCATCCGGAACTCTTGAGCTCGAACAGGTCTACCAGATCCTCGGTTGCAAAAACCGTATTGCCGACGACGTTGATGTGCTTGATCGACGCAACGGAGCCTTCATCGATCTGGATCTTGATCGATACCCGGTTGCGCGGCTCGGCAATCACTTCGGTCTCGATATCAGCCGAATAGCGGCCCTGGGCCACATACTGACGCAGCAGCTCGTTGCGTACGCCTTCGAGTGTTGCCTGCTGGAAGATCTCGCCTTCCGACAGCCCGGCCATGCGCAGCCCGTCGAGCAGCGCTTCGCTCTCGATAGCCTTGTTGCCCTCGAGCTCGATGGCAGCAATGGAGGGACGTTCCACCACCGTCACGACCAGCACGTTATCTTCACGGCCCAGCTGAATGTCCTGGAAGAAGCCGGTGCGAAACAGCGAGCGGCTGGCCTCCACCAGCGTCTGGTCATCGACCTGGTCGCCGATATTCAGGGGAAGAGCAGCAAAGACGCTGCCAGCCGAGACTCGCTGCAGACCGTTGATCCGGATATCGGAGATCCGGAAGGCGTCGGCAAGGGCCATTGGCGCGAGGAGTATCAGCAATAGCGCAGGCAATAGGTAACGTTTCATGAAATCCGTTCTGGCTGACTGGTTAAATTCTATCCACCGCGTGCGGCAGCTCGTGTTCCTTCGATCCCGGCTAGCTACCCAGGCGGCTTATGTCGTTGAAGATCGCGAACAGCATCACACCCGCTATCAACGCTACACCGATCTGCAATCCCCAGGCCTGAAGTCGTTCAGACAATGGCTTGCCACGAATCCACTCAGCCGTGTAATAGACCAAATGCCCGCCGTCCAGGACCGGAATGGGCAGCAGATTCAGCACGCCAAGACTGATGCTCAGGTAGGCAATGAAGTTGAGAAAACTCTCAGGACCTGACTTGGCCGAAGCGCCCGCCACTTTAGCAATGGTTATCGGACCACTCAAGTTTTTTGCCGAGACAAGGCCGGTGAGCATCTTCTTCAGTGAATCCAGGGTCAGAACCGTCATGTCCCAGGTCTTGGCCACCGCCACCGGAATCGCCACCAGCGGGTTGTAATCGATTTCCCGGATCATGTGCTCTGGCCAGTCGAAGGCAGCCACGCCCAGCCCGGCAAATCCCGACTGCTCACCATTGTGCTCACGGGCCTGGGGGACCAGGGTCAGAATCTGGCGCTGTCCGTCACGCTCGACACCCACTTCCATGGGCTGATTGGCACTGGCCTGGATCGCGGGCACCACTTCGCTGACCCAGTTGTCCACCGCTTCGCCATTGATACTGACGATAAGATCACCCGGCTGCAGACCCGCAGCCTGCGCCGCGCCGCCGTCACTGACCTGACCTACCAGCGGCGGCACGTCCGGCTGCCAGCTGCTCAGCCCCAGCGCCCCGATGGGATCGGGCTGGTCGGCACCACGCAGCCAGTCAGAAAGGACCAGGGTATAGTTCTGCGGCATCGCCCCGGCAGACTCGATCGCCTTTATCTGCATCTGTCCGCTTTCACCCAGACGGCGGATCAATTGCAGATTGACCTCCTGCCAGCTGCGGGTGGCGGTGCCATCAACCTCGACGATTTCCAGCCCTTCGACCAGCCCTGCGCGATCAGCCACGCTGCCCTGTTCTACCGGCCCCAGAACCGGCGCCAGCGTAGTAATGCCCAGCACCGCGATCAGCCAGAACGCGACGATGGCGAGCAGGAAGTTGGCGACAGGTCCGGCGGCTACCACGGCAATGCGCTGCTTGACGTCCTTGCGATTGAACGCCTGGTCCAGCTCCGCGGGATCTACCGGACCTTCGCGCTCGTCCAGCATCTTTACATAGCCACCCAGCGGGATAGCCGCAATCATGTATTCGGTACCGCGCTTGTCATGCCAGCTGCAGAGGGCCGGGCCAAAACCGACGGAAAAGCGCAGCACCTTGACGCCACAGCGCCGGGCGACCCAGAAATGGCCGTACTCGTGAATGGTGACCAGCAGACCCAGGGCTACGACAGTCGCCAACAGGGTGAATAAGAGATCCATCCAGTGCCTCGCTCAGGGAAAGTGGATACCGCGCAATGATCGGCCGATCAGCGCAGAGGATTCAACGATGACGGCTCAGCCAGCTCAGCGCGTGCTCGCGCGCACGGCGGTCGGTCTGCAGGATATGATCCAGATCCTGGACGGATTCAGGGGCCATGCGTTCAAGCGTCTGCTCGATGATAACAGGGATATCGGTAAAACCAATGCGCCCGGCCAGGAAAGCCTCGACCGCCACCTCGTTCGCGGCGTTGAGCACCGCGCAGGCTGTGCCGCCTGCCTCGGCGGCATCACGGGCCAGGCGCAGGCAGGGAAACATCTGCAGATCGGGAGCGCGGAAGTCCAGGCGCGCCACGGCCAGCAGATCCAGCGGACTGACACCGGAGTCGAGCCGCTCCGGCCAGGCCAGCGCATGGGCAATGGGCGTACGCATGTCCGGGTTGCCCAGCTGGGCAATCACCGAGCCATCAATGTAATCAACCAGCGAATGGACCACGCTTTGCGGATGGATTACCACCTCGATCTGCGCCGGCCGCACGTCGAACAACCAGGATGCCTCGATCAGCTCGAGCCCCTTGTTCATCATGCTGGCTGAATCAACCGATATCTTCTGTCCCATGGACCAGTTCGGATGGGCGCAGGCCTGCTGGGGCGTAACGGACACCAGATCGGCTGCACTCATGTCACGGAATGGACCGCCCGAGGCTGTGAGGAGGATACGCCGCACACCTACGTCCGCCATGCCCCGGGCATAGTCGGTTGGCAGGCACTGGAAAATGGCGTTGTGCTCGCTGTCGATCGGCAGCAGAACGGCCCCGGACGCCTTCACGGCGCCCATGAACAGGGCTCCAGACATGACCAGCGCTTCCTTGTTGGCCAGCAGCACCCGCTTGCCCGCGCGCACAGCTGCCAGGGTCGGTCGCAGGCCTGCACCGCCGACGATCGCAGCCATGACCACATCCACTTCCGTAGCCGCCGCCACCTGCTCCAGCGCCTCGGCGCCAAACAGCACCTCGGTGGCGCACCCGCCGGCGCGCAAACGGGACTGCAGGGCCCGGGCCTGAGCGTCATCCGCCACCACAGCGTACTGCGGGCAATGGGCCAGGCACTGGGTGTGCAGCACGTCCATCCGGCTGTGCCCGCTCAGGGCGAACACCCGGTAACGTTGCGGGTGCCGCTCGATCACATCCAGCGTGCTGACTCCGATGGAGCCCGTGGCTCCGAGCACCGTGACCCAGGAAATACTCACGCCAGACGCTCTCCAATGAGCATCCAGCACAGGGCGAACACCGGTGCGGCCGCGGTCAGACTGTCTATGCGATCGAGCACGCCGCCATGGCCGGGCAGCAGACTGCTGCTGTCCTTCAGGCCCTGCTCGCGCTTGAACAGACTCTCGGTGAGGTCACCGACGACTGAAAACAACACCACCAGGGCAGCGGCGGCCTGACCCAGCAACAGGGCCTCGAACCCCCAGCCCAGATACAGCAGCACACCCAGGGTGAGGATCTGGGTGAACACCAGTCCGCCGGCCAGGCCTTCAACCGTCTTGCCCGGACTGACCCGCGGCAGCAACTTGTTGCGCCCCCAGGTCTTGCCCGCCATGTAGGCGCCGATATCGGCCGCCCAGATCAACACCAGCACGCCGAGAATCAGCCACAGGCCGCTCTCCAGCGCGCGCAGCCAGACCAGAGCGTACCAGGCCGGCAGGAGAATCAGCAGGCCGAACAGCTGACTGATCATCGACCCGGCCCAGAGTCCGCGCCCCTTGGGATAGCGGCTGATCAGCACCAGGGCGACCACCCACCAGGCCAGAGCGGGCAACAGAAGGTACTGGGCGGGCCATGCCACCTGATAGAGTCCGACCATGAGCAGGGCCACTACCAGGGCATAGACGATCCGGCCCTTCTGAACCTCCTCCCCTGCCAGGCGCGCCCATTCCCAGGCGCCAAGAACCACAATGGCACCGACAAAAAGGGCAAAACCTGCGCCTTCCAGCAGCACGAAACCGGCGATGGCCAGAGGTGCGAGTACCACGGCTGTTATTATTCTCTGCTTGAGCATCAGGTCTGGGCTCCCAGTATCTGTTCGCTGGTTTTACCGAATCGCCGTTGGCGCCGGGCAAAGTCGGCCAGTGCTTCGCGCAGGGCGTCCTGCTTGAAATCAGGCCAGTACAGGTCTGAGAAATACAACTCGGCGTAGGCCAGTTGCCAGAGCAGAAAGTTGCTGATCCTGCGTTCCCCGCCGGTGCGGATACACAGATCAGGTAGTGGCCAGTCGGCAGTACTCAGACAGGACTCGAGATCGTTTTCGCTGATGGCACCCGCCTCCAGCTCTCCGCTGGCTACCCGGGCGGCAAGCTGACGTGCAGCCTGAGCGATGTCCCACTGTCCACCGTAGTTGGCGGCTACCACGAGCGTCAACCTTCGGCACTCGGCAGTGAGGGCTTCGGCATCGGCCATGGCCTTGCGCAGCTCGGGGCTGAACCTCGAGCGGTCACCAATAATGCGCAGACGGATGTCGTTCTCGCGCAAGCGCCGGACCTCGCGGCGCAGGGCGCCGAGGAAGAGTTCCATCAGGGCCCCGACCTCGTCCTCCGGACGCCGCCAGTTCTCGCTGGAGAATGCAAAGAGGGTGAGCACTTCGACACCCTCTTCGGCACACACTTCGATGGCTGCCTTGACCGCGTCGACCCCGGCCTTGTGCCCGGCCACTCCGGGCATCAGGCGTTTGCGCGCCCAGCGATTATTGCCATCCATGATGATAGCAACATGGCGTGGCACCGCGGCGGCTACTGTAGCAGTCTTGTCATTCATCAATAAGCACGTGGAATCCGGCCATCAGATGGCCATCAGATCCGCTTCCTTGGCTTCCAGCGCCTTGTCGATCTCGGCAATGTATTTGTCGGTCAGCTTCTGAACGTCGTCCGCGGCACGGCGTTCCTCGTCCTCGCTGATCTCCTTTTCCTTCTGCAGGTCCTTCAGCGAGCTGATTGCGTCACGGCGAATGTTGCGCACAGCAACGCGGGCGTTCTCCGCTTCGGCACGGGCTGTCTTGGTAAAACCCTTGCGGGTCTCCTCGGTCAGGGCCGGCATCGGGATCCGGATGGTCGTACCGGCCGTGGCCGGGTTCAGACCCAGATCGGATGTCATGATGGCCTTTTCCACGGCCTGGATCATGCTGCGATCAAATACCGTCAGGGCCAGCGTGCGCGAATCCTCGACGTTGACGTTCGCCACCTGCCTGAGGGGCGTATCACTGCCGTAATAGGACACCATCACGCTGTCGAGAATACTCGGATGGGCACGGCCGGTGCGGATCTTGGCGAATGCGCCGCCAAGGGATTCGACTGACTTCTTCATGCGCTCCTGCGCATCCTTCTTGATTTCGTTGATCATCATCAATCCTCGATCAATGTTCCTTCGGCGCTGCCTACCACTGCATTGAGCAGCGCACCGGGCTTGTTCATGTTAAATACCCGCAGAGGCATCTTGTGATCGCGAATCAGGCAGATCGCGGTCAGATCCATCACGCCAAGCTTGAGATCGAGCACCTGATCATAGGTCAGACTGTCGAAGCGCTCGGCATTGGGATCCTTCATGGGATCAGCGTTGTATACGCCGTCGACCTTGGTGGCCTTGAGCACCAGATCGGCATCGACCTCGATACCCCGCAGGCAGGCCGCCGTATCCGTGGTAAAGAAAGGATTGCCTGTACCAGCCGAGAATATTACCACGTCCCCACCGGCAAGATAGCGCATCGCCTTGCGGCGGTCGTAGTGTTCGGTCACGCCTTCCATGGTGATGGCAGACATCACCCGGGTCTGGATGTTCGAACGCTCGAGGGAATCGCGCATCGCCAGGGCGTTCATCACGGTGGCAAGCATGCCCATGTGATCGCCGGTGACCCGGTCCATGCCGGCGGCATGCAGGGCGGCACCGCGAAAAAGGTTGCCTCCGCCAATGACCAGCCCGACCTGAACGCCGATACCGATCAACTGGCCGATTTCCAGCGACATCCGATCCAGCACCTTGGGATCGATACCGAAACCCTCGGTGCCCATCAGGGCCTCACCGCTTAGCTTGAGTAGGATACGTTTGTACTTGGGCTGGCGACTGCCGGGTACCTGGGCCATCTTGACTCTCCTGCTGGGAATGGCGAAACGCTCAACAAGTTACAGCCGGAGGTCTCCATGACCAGCCGGGGCACCACCGGGGCTGACCCGACACATGCTGACCATGCCGGCTGCCACTTGTTCAGAGTTTCCTAAAAAAGAGGCTTCACGCCTGCGCGGGAAGCCTCTGTCTGAAACTGTATTACAGGCCACCTCGCGGGTGGCCTGCCATGCGCCCTGCGGGTCGCATGATCACTGCTT
>JAESUC010000090.1 GCA_016763285.1 Pseudomonas sp. | reverse complement strand
GCTCGGGTGACACCAGACTGAAGCCTGGAATCGCTGACGGGACTTCCTTACGTATCGTTTTTTCCTCGCCAAACAGCTGTTTGTGAACGAGTGCGCCGACTTTCTTTTAGCTAGATGCTAGATTGGCCATCCTGAATTCGGGCGATATGTAAAGACAAGGATGTAGCAGATACCATTGCGCTTTCTAACCCCCCTCTCCCTGTGCGTGCTTATCGCTGGTTGTGAGGCACAGTCATCGGCCCTGCCCACAAGCGACAAGCTCAGCGAAGACAAAGTGGCCGAGATAGCAGAGCGAGTTGAAGCCCGCTACCCGGACCTCTCTCGAACCTTACGCGAACAGATACTCGCCACTGTCGTGCGCTCGCTTGACGACATGGTGTTTATCGAAGGCGGCGAATTCGAGATGGGCGACTTCGGCACGTTGTGCAACTACGACCCTACTAATATGGGCGTTTGGCCCTATGGTCAGGAGCCTGATCGTCTCTGTCCCATTACGCCTGAACGCCATGATGATCATCTGCATCAGGTGCGGTTGAGCAGTTATCACCTGTCGCGGTATCAGGCTAAGTTAGTCGACTTTGACTTATTTCGTACCAGCTTGGGACTCCCTTTATTTGATGCTGGATTGAGGGAGCGTGATGACCTGCAAGACCTATTTGCGCCTAATAAGCCTGCTTGGACTAAAGGCTGGCAGGAAGCCGACGACTATTGCGCTTGGCTCGGTGAATTGAGCGGGTACGCTGTCGACTTACCAACGGAGGCCCAATGGGAGTATGCCGCACGGAACCGCGGCCAATATGTCCAGTATCCAACAGACGATGGCAATCTGGACTACGGTCGCAACATTCCCGCTGACGAGATCACTGAAGAACTGCCTATTGCTCAGTTCGCGCCTAATCCGTTGGGCCTTTATGATATGGCCGGCAATTCCACGGACTGGGTCAGCGACTGGTACAGCGCTGACTATTACCATGACTCTCCGTTAGAAGACCCGACGGGCCCGGCAGTAGGCACCCAGAAAGTGCGCCGTGGATCCAATTACCCTGAATTAATGTGGATTTCAGCAAATACTGTTAGACGTTGGAACGACGATCCAGAAAAAAGTCGTCACCTGCCGGGCAATAGTTTTCGCTGTGCCGTTCAGTCACCAGATCCGCTTTAAGCGCCCGCAGCCAGCTGAACAACGATCCGCTATTAACTTAATCCCTTGAAGCGGCCGCTATTTTGTGGGTGTAATTGGGGTCAGATGAAAATTTCTTTCCGATTGACCCTAATTGCCTAGAAAGCAAAACCGGCGGCCCAGTCGCTCGTTTGTTAATCTTTCATGAGCCTTATTGTGAAAGCAGGCAGCCTGAACGAGTAGCTCAAAACAGGGTATCGCTCGGATGAAGCTTTTGTTTGAAGAACGACAGCGGAGGGTGGGTAGCTTTCCATTCGGCGGCAAATTCGCGGGCTTGTTCAAGTTGTTCTGCCGTCATCTGATCTTGAAGACGCTCTTGATTGCGAGCAGCTTTATCAGCCATCCCGCCACCGCCGTCCAACTCCAACAGAAGAGATAGGACCCCATACCCCTTTACCAAATCTTGTTCGTAACCGTAATCGTCTGCCATGAGAGATATCCCCAGACCAAGGTTAAAAACAGCATTAGCGTATCCAGTTTCTGCTGCGCGCTCCGTCCAGTATTGATAGCCGGTATAATCATCCTTACTCAGCAGTAATAACGCATAATCTTGCATGCTCAATGGATACCCGCCCTCTGCAGAAGCCTTGTACCACTTCTCCACTTCTTCCTGACGACTGCCGGGCCACCAGTAGAAACCCCGGCCTTGCTCGATCGCTACCGCTAACCAGTACTGCGCCAGCGAATGTCCCGCTTTAGCCGCCTTCTCGATCCAATCGATATCAAAGGTAATTTGGTACATCAGGTACATAGCCTCAGCATCGCCTTGCGCCGCTTTTGGCTCATTCAATCGGCGAGCTTCGGCAAGCCATTGCTCTGGAGTTTTACTACCGTCCGGGCAGTTTGCCATCACAGAGCAAAGACCTTCGTCGCGGCGCCCCAAGCGGATCATGGCATAGGTGTTGCCCTGTCCGGCAGCCTTCTCCAACCAGTGGTAAGCCTCTTTGGTCATATAGCGGTTGTTTTTACGCAGGGCCTCTGCCAAAAGAAATTGTGACTCCGAGTCACCAGCTTCTGCTGCAATGGTCAAATACGGTTCAGCAGAAATGGCTTTGAACTGGTGATATAGAGTGCTGCCACGTTCTTTGGCGGCTTGCTGCTCTGGCTTTAGGTCTGCCCAGGCAGGCATGGCAAAAAGCCAGATAAGAATAAGTAGTAGACAACTCAACCGGGCCGTCCGACTTTTCATTCTTCAAGCACCTTATTGACGGGTGAAGCCACTTAGATAATGATCAAAAAAGGGTATCGCTCGGATGAAGCTTTTGTTTGAAGAACGACAGCGGAGGGTGGGTAGCTTTCCATTCGGCGGCAAATTCGCGAGCTTGTTCGAGTTGCTCTCCAGTCATTTGATCTTCAAATTCCGCCTGGCTTCGAGCAGCTCTACCAGCCATACCACCACCGCCATCCAATTCCAATAGCAGTGACAAAAGTCCGTATGCTTTCACCAGATTTTCTTCATAGCCATAATCAAGACCGTCTATGACCGGGGCTAGCCCCAAAGCATATTCAAAAACAGCGCTAACATATCCCGTTTTTGCTGCTCGCTCTACCCAGA
The DNA here is from genome assembly GCA_016763285.1 of Pseudomonas sp. Classification (GTDB taxonomy): domain Bacteria; phylum Pseudomonadota; class Gammaproteobacteria; order Pseudomonadales; family Pseudomonadaceae; genus Halopseudomonas. The sequence continues at coordinate 298 of JAESUC010000090.1, read as the reverse complement.
GCCGGTAGCCTGCGTAGTCCTGTTTATTTAGCAGCATTGTCGAGTAATCCTCCATGCTCAATGGATACCCCCCCTCCGCAGAAGCCTTGTACCACTTCTCCGCCGCTTCCTGACGACTGCCGGGCCACCAGTAAAAACCCCGGCCCTGCTCGATCGCTACCGCTAACCAGTACTGCGCTAGCGAATGTCCCGCTTTAGCCGCCTTCTCGATCCAATCGATATCAAAGGTAATTTGGTACATCAGGTACATAGCCTCAGCATCGCCTTGCGCCGCTTTTGGCTCATTCAATCGGCGAGC
>JAESUC010000089.1 GCA_016763285.1 Pseudomonas sp. | reverse complement strand
CGTCGAAGACCAGCAGGCGGAATTTCTCACATTGCTGTACGCCGACGAAGCCAAGCTGTATGTCCCGGTGTCCAACCTGCACCTGATCGCCCGCTACACCGGCGGCGAAGACGAACACGCACCCCTGCACCGCCTGGGCTCAGAGCAGTGGCAGAAAGCCAAGCGCAAGGCGGCCGAGAAGGTTCGCGACGTCGCCGCCGAACTGCTGGATGTCTATGCCCGCCGCGGCGCTCGCAAGGGCTTCAGCTTCAGTGCGCCGGAACGTGACTACCAGGTATTCGCCGATGCATTCCCGTTCGAGGAGACTGCAGACCAGGAAGCCGCCATCGAGGCCGTGATTACCGACATGATCAAGCCCCAGCCCATGGATCGCCTGGTCTGCGGCGATGTCGGCTTCGGCAAGACCGAGGTCGCCATGCGCGCCGCCTTCCTCGCCGTGCATGGCGGCAAGCAGGTGGCGGTGCTGGTGCCCACTACCCTCCTCGCCCAGCAGCACTACAACAGCTTCCGCGACCGCTTTGCCGACTGGCCGGTCAAGGTCGAGGTCATGTCGCGCTTCAAGTCCGCCAAGGAAATCAAGGCCGCAGTCGGCGAGCTCGCCGAGGGCAAGGTCGACATCATGATCGGCACCCACAAGTTGCTGCAGGGCGATATCCAGTTCCAGAACCTAGGCCTGATGATCATCGACGAGGAGCACCGCTTCGGCGTGCGCCAGAAGGAACAGCTCAAGGCCCTGCGCAGTGAAGTGGACGTGCTCACGCTCACCGCGACGCCGATCCCACGCACCCTGAACATGGCCATGTCGGGCATGCGCGAGCTGTCGATCATTGCCACACCGCCAGCACGCCGCCTGTCGGTGCGCACCTTCGTCATGCAACAGCAGGCGCCGGTGCTCAAGGAAGCGATACTGCGCGAGCTGCTGCGCGGTGGTCAGGTCTATTACCTGCACAACGAGGTGCAGACCATCGAGAAATGCGCCGCCGACCTGGCCGAACTGGTGCCCGAAGCGCGCATCGGCATCAGCCACGGACAGATGCCCGAGCGGGCGCTTGAGCAGGTGATGGGCGACTTCTACCACCGCCGTTTCAACGTACTGGTCACCACCACCATCATCGAGACGGGTATCGACGTACCCAACGCCAACACCATCATCATCGAGCGCGCCGACAAGTTCGGCCTGGCGCAGCTGCACCAGTTGCGCGGTCGGGTCGGACGCAGCCACCACCAGGCCTATGCCTACCTGCTCACGCCCCATGGCAAGAAGCTGACCAGCGACGCCGAGAAGCGCCTGGAAGCCATCGCTGCGGCCCAGGAACTGGGTGCCGGCTTCACCCTGGCGACCCATGACCTGGAAATTCGCGGCGCCGGCGAACTGCTGGGTGAGGGCCAGAGCGGGCAGATCCAGGCCATCGGCTTTACCCTCTACATGGACATGCTCGAGCGCGCGATCAAGGCCATCAAATCGGGCAACCAGCCATCGCTGGATCAGCCACTGGGCGGCGGACCGGACATCAATCTGCGCCTGCCAGCGCTGATACCCGACGATTACCTGCCGGATGTGCACAGCCGGCTGATCCTCTACAAGCGTATCGCCAACGCCGCCGATGATGAGGCGCTGAAGGACCTGCAGGTGGAGATGATCGACCGCTTCGGCCTGCTGCCGGAGGCGACCAAGACCCTGTTCCGCATCACCTCGCTGAAACTGCGCTGCACCCCGCTGGGTATCAGCAAGGTGGACGTCGGACCGGAGCACGGCCGGCTGGAATTCGCTGCCGAAACCACGGTGGACCCGATGACCCTGGTCAAGCTGATCCAGGACCAACCCAACCGCTACAGACTTGAGGGCGCCACCCTTTTCCGCTTCAATGCCCCCATGGGCCCGGCTGATCTGCGCCTGAACACGGTCGAGGCATTGATTGACCGTCTGGAGTCACCCCAACCGCACCAAGGTAAAGGAAAACGTTCATGAAGCCAGTCACTCGCATCCTGCAGCAGCTCGCCCTGCTGAGTCTCGTTCTGCTGGCGGCCTCCGGCCATGCCCAGACCGGCGACACCTATCAGGTGGAAGCCATCGTCTTTGCACAGCCGTCCGCGCCTCTCAGCGGCAATCGCACGCCTGACATGCAATGGGCTGATGACGCGGTCATTCTGGACGAAACCGCACGCAGCGATGTGCGCAAACTGGATGACACCCAGCGGCGTCTCGGCCGTGAGGCCGACGCACTCCGGGCACAGGGATATCCGATACTGATGCACAGCACCTGGGTGCAACCGGCCGATAGCAGCCTGAAAGTGGCCGTGCGGGGGGGCGAACCGCTTGGGGAGCACCACCAGGTAGAGGCCGTGGTGGGACTCCAGCGCGGCCCGGAAGCGATGCAGATCGAGGTCAAGGCCTGGCGCCATACTGGCGTCGGCGCGCCAGGGGATGCCGGCCAGATCGTCAGTGAGCTGATACACCAGACGCGGCGGTTGCGTCCGGACGAGGTCCACTATCTGGACCACCAGAGCATGGGCATGCTGGTACGTGTAACCCGCCGCTGACCAGCGTGATGCTTCAGGCGCCGGCGACCATCGCATTGATGATGGCCCGGGCCTGCTCCATTCCCCCTTCCATTACCTTCTCTATCTCGGCCATGGTGATCACGCCCTGGCCCTTGCCTGCGGCCGGATTGACCACCAGCGACAGACTGGCATAGGCCATGCCCAACTCACGAGCCAGCGCGGCTTCAGGCATACCGGTCATGCCGACGATATCGCAGCCATCACGCTCCAGCAGACTGATTTCCGCCGCTGTTTCCAGACGCGGGCCCTGGGTAGCGGCGTATACACCGTAGGCGCTATGCGCCACCCCGACCCGGGCCAGCACGCCGATCAGGCGCTGACGCAATGACTCGTCGTAGGGGTGCGTGAAGTCGATATGAGTGACAGCCTCCAGGTCCTCCTCGAAAAAGGTGCTCTGGCGGCCCCAGGTATAGTCGATCAACTGGTGCGGCACGCAGAAGTGGCCAACACCCATGGCCGGATGAATACCGCCGACCGCGTTGACTGCCAGGATCTCGTCGGCCCCGGCTTCCTTCAGTGCCCACAGGTTGGCCCGGTAATTCACCCGATGGGGCGGAATGCGATGGGGATCGCCATGGCGGGCCATGAAGAACACTTCCCGGCCAGCCATCAGCCCCTTGACCACCGGCGCCGAGGTTGGCCCCCAGGGCGTATCACAGCTGCCTTCACCGGTGCGCCGCAGTCCGGGCAGCCGGGTCAGGCCGGTGCCACCAATAATCGCCAGTGCGTTCATGAGACCTCCTGCGGCGTCGCGCCACGTCCGGGCGCATCCCTGGGCCCTTCGACCTCGCCACCGCGCAGGGTCAATCCGTCGGGTACGTGCAGGGTCGAGGTGGGGAACGCGATCTGTGCGCCCTGTTGTTCAACGATGGCCAGAATCTTCAATAGCACATCCTCCTTGACCCGGTGAAACTCGGCCCACACCGGGGTGGTAAAGCAGTAAATGAAAAAATCCACCGATGATGCCGCGCACCGGTCGAAGTACACCATCTGGGTCTGGTCCTGGGCAATTTCCGGATGCGCCTTGAGCATCTCGCGTACCTCCTTGACGATGGGCTCCATGTGCTGGATATCGTCATAGCGGATACCGATATGCTCGAAAATCCGCCTATGCGTCATGCGCGAGGGGTTCTGCAGCACCACGCTGGTAAAGATCGCGTTCGGTACGTAGATCGGCCGCTTGTCGAAGGTGCGGATCCGTGTCAGTCGCCAGCCGATATGCTCTACCGTACCCTCGATCTCCTTGTCCGGCGAGCGCACCCACTCACCCACCGAAAAAGGCCTGTCCAGATAGACCATCAGACCACCGAAAAAGTTTGCCAGCAGATCCTTTGCAGCGAAACCCACAGCAATGCCACCGATACCGCCGAAGGCAAGCACGCCGGATATGCTGTAACCCAGGGTCTGCAGGATGACCAGCGCGGAGGTAATGATGACCGAGATGCGCAGCAGCTTGCCGATGGCGCTGACCGTGGTCTGGTCCATCGGTTTCTGCAGGTAGCGCGAATCCACCAGACGCTCTTCCACCTTGGACGCCAGACGCAGCAGAAACCAGGCGAGCAGGCCTATCAGCAGCACACTCTGGATGCTTTCGAGTACCTCGGCAAAATCCTCGTCCATCTCCAGCGCCGTGATGCGGGCCGCCCAGAGCAGGCCCATGCTCCAGATCAGCACCCACAGCGGCCGCCGCGCGGCGATCACCAGGGCGTCGTCCCAGACATTCGGCGTGATCGAGGCCCGCGCCTCGATACGGTCAAGCAGCAGCTTGCCCACATAGGCCAGGATCAGCGAGGCGAAGACAATGGCAAAGACCTTGTAGACCCAGAGCTGGCCGGCAAGCGGCAGATTTTCCAGGGGCAATCCCTCGATCAGGTCATTCATGCGGGCTCCCCGAGCAGGTCCAGCTTGCGCAGCAAGGTCACCGCCGCGTGCCACTGCGGGCTCGACTTGTAATCCATACCCGGTTGCTGCCGGGCCAGCATTCCCGACAGGTGGGGCGGCGCCATCAGTCCGCTCTGCTGTACATGCACCAGCGCATCCTCGGCCGCGCCGCGATCGTTGCACACCAGCAACATGTCACAGCCCGACGCCAGGGCAGCGTCCACCCGCTGCTGTATGCCGCCCACCACGTGAGCGCCCGCCATGGTCAGGTCATCACTGAATATCACCCCGGCAAAGCCCAGCTCGGTGCGCAGAATGTCCTGCAGCCAGCGCCGGGAGAAGCCCGCCGGCTGCGGATCGATGGCCGGATAGACCACATGG
>JAESUC010000088.1 GCA_016763285.1 Pseudomonas sp. | reverse complement strand
GTTACTACATTCAGTGGACGAACTGACCGGTCAGACTGCGTCTGTGCCTGTCTCGCCGGTACGGATACGGACAGCCTGTTCCAGGTTGACCACGAAGATCTTGCCGTCACCGATCTTGCCGGTGTTGGCTGCCTTGGTGATGGCTTCGATGACACGGTCGAGCATGTCGTCGCCAATCGCCACATCGATCTTTACCTTGGGCAGAAAATCCACCACATATTCAGCACCGCGGTACAACTCGGTGTGGCCCTTCTGCCGGCCAAAACCCTTGACCTCGGTTACTGTGATGCCTTGCACGCCGATCTCCGAAAGCGCTTCGCGCACGTCGTCCAGTTTGAAAGGCTTGATAACAGCCGTTACTAATTTCATTTTATTTCTCCCGATTGATGGACTGCTCTGGGGGACAGGACCAGTCTATGCCGAGTTAGAGGCTTTTAGAAACGGACAATGCACAGATCCGATGCAGCAACCCGACGCGCCGGCAAAAGCGTGCATAGCGCAAACCACGTCAGCCACAGTCAACTGCTTCATGTTCCAGTGCTCCTTGGTGGCTTTTACGATCATTTCGCAAATGTCACGTTGGCTTGAGGAGGGATGCCCGGTTGCGGCTATCTCGCCTGTCTCACCTGCATGGTGCATTGCAGAAATCCTGCCAGTTTTCATTTTTCCTTTGTTATCAATTACTTGTCATGCTTGACCGAATACGCGGCAATAGGCCAGCCGGGGCATACGCACCATATTAGTGCAGCATTTATTTCGCGCGGGCTGATATCGCGCACTTATTCCGGTCGGACGGCGCAGGACGAATCCACAGGTGGATGGTAGACTCACCTTTTGCGCTGACCGGCCCTCACGGCCAGCCCTACAGACCACCAGGCAGGACCACACCATGTTGCACAAAGTCTTGATCGATGCTGTCAGTAATCAGGCCACTCGCCTGTTGATGAGCGAGAAGGGCCTGCCTGCACCGGAAGTCGAAAAGCATCTGAAGTCGCTGCTGCACAGCGCGCTGGCGAAGATGGACGTGGTCAGCCGGGATGAGTTCGAAACCCAGCAGGTCGTGCTGCAGCGTACCCGCGAGCGCCTGGAAGCCCTGGAACGGCGCGTCACCGAGATGGAGCAGCGTCAGCAACCACCGACCGCCTGACCCACCCCGGAGCCAGCCCACGTAGCCGGGGCTGGCCCAGCAGGCGGCCTGATCAAGGAGCGATCATGTCACTGGCTATCGTCCACAGCCGCGCCAAACTGGGCATCGCCGCGCCCTCTGTCACCGTCGAAGTACACCTGGCCAATGGCATGCCCAGCCTCACCCTGGTCGGCCTGCCGGAAACCGCAGTGCGGGAAAGCAAGGACCGGGTGCGCAGCGCCCTGCAGAACGCCCGCCTGGAATTCCCGAGCCTCAAGCGCATCACCATCAATCTGGCGCCAGCCGACCTGCCCAAGGAAGGCGGGCGCTTCGATCTGGCCATTGCCCTCGGCCTGCTCGCCGCCAGCGGGCAGATCCCGGCAGACTGTCTGAACCAGTGCGAGTGCCTCGGCGAGCTGGCGCTGTCCGGGGAGCTGCGTCCGGTACAAGGGGTACTGCCGGCCGCCCTGGCCTGCCGGGACGCCGGCCGCAGCCTGCTGCTGCCCAGCGCCAATGCGGCCGAAGCGGCACTGGTGCGGGGCGTGCATATTGTCGCCGCCGAGCACCTGCTCGAGCTGTGCGAACATCTGCGCGGAGAGCGCGAGCTGCCCGCGGTTCAGTCCGGCACTATCCCGCCACCGGAACAGGGCCTGGCCGATCTGGCTGACGTGCAGGGCCAGGCCCAGGCCAAGCGCGCCCTGATCGTAGCCGCCAGTGGTGGCCACAATCTGTTGCTGTTCGGTCCTCCGGGGACCGGCAAGACCCTGTTGGCCAGCCGCATGCCGGGCATCCTGCCGCCGCTGAGTGAGGAGGAAGCCCTGGAAGTCGCCGCGGTGCAATCAGTGTGCAATCAGGGGCCGCTACAGAGCTGGCCATTGCGCCCGTTTCGCGCGCCCCATCATGGTGCATCGGCAGCTGCCCTGGTCGGCGGCGGCAGCCAGCCGCGCCCAGGCGAGATCAGTCAGGCGCACAACGGGGTGCTGTTTCTCGATGAATTTCCCGAATTCGATCGCAAGGTGCTGGAAATGCTGCGCGAGCCGATGGAGTCGGGCGCCATCCACATCGCCCGGGCCCGGGAGACCCTGACCTTTCCTGCACGCTTCCAGCTGATCGCCGCCATGAACCCCTGCCCCTGTGGCTACCAGGGCGACCCTTCCGGGCGGTGCCGCTGCACGCCGGAGCAGATCCAGCGCTACCGCAGCAAATTGTCCGGCCCGCTGCTTGATCGCATCGACCTGCATCTGGCGATGCACAACGAACCCTTCAGCATGGCCGGCAAGACCCGGGGTGTTCCCGACAGCCAGAGCGCCGGTGCCCAAGTGCTGGCAGCCCGGCAGATCCAACGCACGCGCCAGACATGCCTCAATGCCCATCTGGACCTGGCCGGCCTGCGGGATCACTGTCAGTTGCAAGAGGCGGACGCGCGCTGGCTGGAGCAGGCGATCGAGCGGCTGGGGCTCTCCCATCGTGCCAGTCATCGGGCGTTGAAGGTGGCGCGCACGCTGGCCGATTTGGAGGCTGCCGAGCATGTCGCTCGCCGGCATCTGGCCGAGGCGTTGCAGTATCGGCAGCTGGACCGCCGCGCCGAGGGCTAGGAGCAGCTCAGTTGGGTGTCTTCACGGCCCATGTTGTAGGCGTCCATGAAGTAGCAGAGTTCATCGAAGGGCAAAGCCGGGCTGATGAAGAAGCCCTGCACCTGGTCGCAGCCGAGCGAACGCAGCTCGGCCAGTTGCTGGCGGTGCTCGACCCCTTCGGCCACCACCTCCAGATCCAGGCTGTGGCCCAGCTCGACCATCGCGGCGACCAGCTGTCGATCAGAGCGGGTTTCGGTGATGCCCTTGACGAAACTGCGATCAATTTTCAACAGATCGATGGGTAGCCGCTGCAGGTGCATGAAGGACGAGAAACCGGTGCCAAAGTCATCCAGCGAAAAGCGCACCCCGAGCCCGGTCATGCCCTGCATGGTAGCCAGCACCTGGTCGGGGTTCTGCATGACCGCTGTCTCGGTCAGTTCAAACTCAAGCCAATGCGGATCGATGCTGGTTTTCTCCAGCAGGCGCTTGACCGTCGGCAGCAGCTGGCTGTCCTGAAACTGACGGAAGGAGACATTGACCGCCACATGGATCGGCGGGTGATCGCGTCTGTGCAGTTTGGCCAGGTCATGGCAGGCACGGGCAATCACCCAGTAGCCCATGGGTATGATCAAGCCGGTTTCTTCAGCCAGGGGAATGAACTCGTTGGGACCCAGCAGCCCCCGTTCGGGATGGCGCCAGCGAATCAGACCTTCCAGGCCGACGATTTTGCCCGTGGCCAGATTGACCCGCGGCTGGTAGTGCAGCTCCAGCTGGTTACCTCGTAATGCCTGGCGCAGGGCCGTCTCGAATTCGATCAGGCTGTTGGCCTGCAGATTGATACGGTCGTCGTAGAAATGATAATTGCAGCCGCGCTGACTCTTGGCCTGCAACATCGCCATATTGGCGTGCAGGGTAAGGCTGTCGACGGTCTGACCACCCTCGGGGTAGGTGGCGATGCCGATGCTGCAGCCAAGCAGCAGACTCTCGTGCTCGACCAGGAATGGCTCGGCAAGCTCGCTGACCATTTTCTGCGCGATCTGCAGCAGATTGCTGGCACGGGCGTAGTCCTCGATGATGATAGCGAACTCATCGCTGCCCATGCGGCCGATGGTGTCGGTATTACGCAAAATGCCGCGCAGCCGCGCCACCACTTCCTTGATGATGCTGTCACCCGCGCCGTGGCCCAGGGTTTCATTCACATGACGGAAGTTGTCCAGGTCGACGAACATCAGTGCCAGGGGCTGGTTGGTACGCAGGGCGCGGCGCATGCCGAGTTTGAGACGGTCCTGCACCATGTAGCGATTGCATACGCCGGTCAGGGGGTCATAGCTGGAGGCGTGATCGAGGGCAGACTTGAGCGCCTGCCGTTCGATTGCGTAATGAAAACAGCGGATCAGTTCACTGGCGCTGGCCTGATCCCAGAGGCTGTCACAATTCGCTTCGGCGGAGCGTCGAAACTCGGGTTCAGCCACCAGGTGAATCACCGGAATGCCGGAATCACAGGCATCGGCGAGAAATTCGCTACGGGTGAGAATAGCCTTGATGTCGCCCCGCTCAAGCAGGGGTGCTGCAGATGACCAGCTATCGGCACGTACCAGATCGAAAGGACATTCCGTTACGGATATCAGTCGCCGACCAAGCTGAACCGAAGCACCTTCATCCCTGTCGAGCAGCAGTACGCGCTGCGTTTGGCGCTCGGCAATCACATCTTGTCCCCCGGTTGCCTTTATAAATTAGGTATATAGCGCATCTTTGTTAAAGTAGGTTATATCGAAAAAATGATCAATAACCAAGTCTAGCTTTTAGCCATCACTCTTTTGCAAGGCCAATTTCGGTTAAACTCCACCCCCCTCAGACCAGGAGTTCATCACCGGTGGCAAAGCTCAACCCCCGTCAACAGGAGGCCGTCAACTACATCAGCGGCCCCTTGCTGGTGCTCGCCGGTGCCGGAAG
>JAESUC010000087.1 GCA_016763285.1 Pseudomonas sp. | reverse complement strand
GCCGGATGTGCAGGCGACCCTGGGCCTGCTTGACTCCCTGCAGCGGGTTTTCTCCATCGGCACCCAGGCCGTGGACGGCTGGACCGCCGCCACGCCGCTGGACATCCTGAAGAACAACGACAGCCTGACGATACCGGAGCTGGCCGCCCAGCAGCCGGTGTTCGGCGCCTTTGGTGGCAATGTGTGGGAATGGGTCAACCTGGCGTTTCTCGCGGGCGGCGTCTTTCTGATCTACAAGAAGATCTTCACCTGGCATGCGCCGGTGGGCATGCTGGGCGCGCTTTTTGTCATGAGCCTGCTGTTCTGGGGTGGCTCCGGCTCGGGCTCCAATGGCTCGCCGATATTCCATCTGTTCAGCGGTGCGGCGATGCTGGGCGCGTTCTTCATCGTCACCGACCCGGTCTCGGGGGCGACCAGCAAGCAGGGCCGCCTGGTATTCGGTATCGGCGTGGGCATTCTGGTGTACTGCATCCGGGCATGGGGCGGCTACCCTGACGCGGTGGCCTTCGCCGTGCTGCTGATGAACCTGGCCGCACCCACCATCGACTACTACACCACTCCGCGCACCTACGGCCATCGCAAGGCCGAGCGCGGCATGGGCAAGGTGGACTGATCATGCAAAACCCGCTTACCACCGGTAGTTCGGTCTTCCGCAACAGCGTCATTCTGGGCGTTTTCGCCATGTTCACGGTGGGCCTGATCGCCGTGACACAGCAGGGCACAGCCGAACGCATCGCCGAGGAAAAACGCCGCGTACAGATGAGCGCCCTGACGCAGATCCTGCCCGAGGATCAACACGACAACAATCTGCTGAACGACACCTTCACGGTCAGCAACAGCGAACTGCTCAGCCTGCCGGCCCCTACCGAAGCCTATCGGGGCCGGGAAGATGGCGAGATCGTCGCGGTGATCCTGCCGGTGGTGGCCCCTGACGGCTACAGCGGCCGTATCGATCTGCTGGTGGGCATTCACGCCAATGGCGAAATAGCCGGTGTGCGGGTAACCAGCCATCGCGAAACACCGGGCCTGGGCGACAAGGTCGAGCTGGCCAAGAGCGACTGGATTCTGGAATTCAATGGCACCAGCCTGACCATGCCGGCACCGGAGAACTGGGCCGTGCGCAAGGACGGCGGCGCCTTCGACCAGTTTGTCGGCGCGACCATTACCCCGCGGGCCGTGGTGCAGGCGGTGTATCGCGCCCTGCAGTACTTTGAAGAGAACCGCGCCATGCTGCTGCAACTACCGCAAGAGGAGCCTGCCAATGGCTAGCACCAAACTCTCCGAGATCACCGCGCAGGGCCTCTGGCATAACAACCCGGGTCTGGTCCAACTGCTCGGCCTGTGCCCGTTGCTCGGGGTCAGCAGTACCGCCGTGAACGGTCTGGGCCTGGGTATAGCGACCATACTGGTGCTGGTGGGCTCCAACCTGGCGGTATCCATCATCCGCAGTGCTGTCACCGATGCCGTGCGCCTGCCCGCGTTCGTCATGATCATCGCCGCACTGACCACCTGCATCGAGCTGCTGATGCAGGCCTATACCTACGAACTATTTCTGATTCTGGGCATCTTCATTCCGCTGATCGTGACCAATTGCGCGATTCTGGGCCGCGCGGATGCCTATGCGTCCAAGCACCCGGTTCTGCCCTCGGTGGTGGACGGTTTCATGATGGGCCTGGGCTTTGCCCTGGTGCTGGTAGTGCTCGGCATGCTGCGCGAGCTGGTGGGCTACGGCACACTATTCGCCGGTATGGATCTGCTGCTCGGCCCGATTGCCGCTGACTGGCGCATCGTGGTGTTCCCCAATTACAAGGACGTGCTGTTCGTGATTCTGCCGCCAGGCGCCTTCCTGTTCATGGGGCTGCTGATTGCGCTCAAGAACGTGATCGACGGTATCGTCAAGGAGCGGGCCGCCGCCAGAGCGGCCAAGCCGGCCACCGGTGGCAAGCGTGTGCGTGTAACTGGCGCGGTGAACTGACAGCCGATGAACAAGCAGAAAAGGCTCGAGATTTTCCAGCGCCTGCGCGAGGACAATCCCACGCCGACCACCGAGCTGAACTACAGCAACCCGTTCGAGCTGCTGATCGCCGTGATCCTCTCGGCGCAGGCCACCGACGTGGGCGTAAACAAGGCCACCGACAAGCTGTTTCCCGTGGCCAATACACCCGAAGCCATCTACAACCTCGGCGTCGAAGGCCTTTCCGAGTACATCAAGACCATCGGCCTGTTCAACAGCAAGGCGCGAAACGTAATCGAGACCTGCCGCCTGCTGATCGAACAGCACGGCAGCGTCGTGCCGGATAACCGCGAAGCACTGGAAGCCCTCCCCGGTGTAGGCCGCAAGACCGCCAACGTGGTGCTCAATACCGCTTTCGGTCACGCCGCGATGGCCGTTGACACGCACATCTTTCGGGTCAGTAACCGTACCGGAATAGCCAGGGGCAAGAACGTGCGTGAGGTCGAGGACCGGCTGATGAAACATGTGCCAAAGGAATTTCTGGTCGATGCGCATCACTGGCTGATCCTCCATGGCAGGTACGTCTGCAAGGCGCGAAGCCCGCAGTGCGGCAGTTGCCGGATCGAGGATCTGTGCGAGTACCCCCTGAAGACTTCCTGACATGGCAGGCTTCGCTCAATGACCCGCCTGTGATTGAAAAATTCTATTTCCGCTGGACTCAATCTGCCGTTATAAGGTGCGCAAATGGCATCATCACCGTGGAGTTGAGTCATGGCCAAAGCAAAAACCGAGATAGAACTGGACGACGACGATTTCGTGGAAGAGGACGATACCCCCGATACCGATTCGGCGAGTAATTCCAAAGCCAGCCTCACCAAACGCCGTCTGATCGACAATTACCTGGAAGAGCGACGTCTGCAGAAGCAACTGCTGGACTTCGACTTCGAAGACTGACACCCCTGCTATCCGATCGCTGCCGCCTCTCGCGCAGCGATCGATTAGCTCAGCCAATGAGCCCCATCAGTTAAATCTGTTTTGTTTTCAGAGCGATCGCACCTACTCTCTGTTCATACGGGAATGATTCCCATTAACAGACTTTGGGGTGCACCATGATCAAGACAGCCACGTTCGCGGTAATGCATTTTTCGATCGCCTTTGCGGTCGTCTATGCCATGACAGGCAGCCTTCTGCTCGGCGGTGCGGTTGCCCTGGTAGAGCCTGCGGTCAACACGGTCGCCTTTCACTTCCACGAAAAGATCTGGAAGCGCATCGAGCGCCGTGGGGGAGCCCGGTTACCGGAACGCTTCCGTTCCACGATACGCGCCTGAGTCGGTCTGGGAGCGTAAAACCCGGGATTACCCCGGGCAATAGGGAACTTTTTGGCGTATTTTGGGTATTAGATGTGAACCCGCTATGGAATAGCTAAATGCCCCGCCTTATTCTGCCCCTGTTATTCAGCGCTCTTGCCTTTCTGGCATCAGCGGCACACGCCGACGATTTCAGCTATCCCGATATCAACGCCTTTCTCTCGACAATAGGCGGTACACCGGAGCCGCTGCAGGCGGTGGTGCCCGCTGAGCCGAACATCCAGCAGGAGGACTTGCGTGTGCGGGTACTGCCCGACCGCAAGCTGCCGCCGGCGTTCGACTTCTACACCAAGATGGGCTTCCGGGTGGCCTGGCATGACGACCCCGCGCCCCTGGTCTTTCTGATTGCGGGCAGCGGCTCCAGCTATGACAGCGCACGTCTGGACTATCTCAAGGCCCTGTTCTGGCAGGCCGGCATGCATGTGATCGTGATGTCCTCCCCGACCAATTACGACTTCATCGCTGCAGCCTCGACCAGTGGCCTACCGGGCCTGGGCCGCCGCGACGCGCGCGACCTGCATACCGCAATGTCGGTCGCCCTGGAGCACGCTCGCAACAAGACCGGTCTGGAAGCAACCGAATTTCGCATGGTGGGCTTCAGCCTCGGCGCAATGAACGCCGCTTTCGTCAGTGAGCTGGACGAGCACCTCGGGCAGTTCAACTTTACCCGTGTGCTGATGCTCAACCCGCCCGTCAACTTGTACAACTCGATAAGAAGGCTGGACGCTCTGTCGCATACCGATGTGCCCGGTGTCGACAGCACCGAGAGCTTCTACGAGCATATTTTCGACAAACTCTCACGCTACTTTGCCCTGCGAGGCGACACCGATATCGAGGACACTTTGTTCGCGGGCATCCAGACCTCGGAGGAAGCACTCTCTGATGCCGAAATGGCCATGCTGGTAGGCGCGGTGTTTCGTTTTGCCGCTGCCGACCTGAATTTCATGGCTGATCTGATCAATGGTCAGGGCCGTTACGCTCCGACCAGGCAGAAGGTGACCGTCAGCACCTCACTGACGCCCTATCTGCGCCGCGCCCTGTTCTGTGATTTTGGCTGCTATGTGCGCAACCAGCTGTGGCCCGACTGGCACAGTCGCAACGCAGAAGGGACCCTCGAAGACATGGCCTACGAGACCAGCCTGAAAAGCATTGACGAGCACATCGAGAACAATCCGCGCATGGCCGTATTGACCAATGCCGACGATTTCATCCTGACGCGGGATGACTACCATTACCTGGCCGAGACCTTTGGCGAGCGCGCCTTCCTCTACCCCCGTGGCGGCCATGGCGGCAATCTGCGGCATCACGACGTCACCGCACGCATGCTGAATTTTCTGGAAGGGACCACACCATGAGCCGGATCTCGATTGCCCTGGCGGCCGCACTCATCACCGGGAGCCTGCAGGCTCAGGAATCCATTCCCGAATACCAGGACCCGTTGGAGGGTATCCAGATCCACGAGGGCAAGGGCTACCAGTTCGAGCGCTCCAGTCTGCGCGCATTGGACGTCCATGACCCGATCGAAGGGGTCAATCGGCGTATCTATCGCTTCAATGCCCGCTTTGACCAGTTCGTCTACCTGCCGGTGGTCAACACCTACGAATGGGCCACTCCCCGCTTTGTACGCACCGGTGTCTCCAATGTTTTCAACAACCTGGCAGACATCCCCAATCTGGGTAACAGCATCCTGCAAGGCAAGGTACGCAAGAGCATGCGCACCACGGCCCGTTTGCTGTTCAACACCACCCTGGGTGTGGTGGGTCTGTTTGATGTAGCGGAAAAGATGGGCCTGCCGCAGCAGAGCGAAGACTTCGGCCAGACCCTGGGGTTCTACCGGGTTCCGCCTGGGCCCTACCTGGTGATCCCCTTCCTCGGCCCGTCCAACCTGCGCGACGCCACCGGTCAGGGGGTGGACTGGGCCATGGAAGACTATGTGGAATTCCTGAACAACCGCGAGATCAAGAACAACAACCCCTCCATCTGGGCGCTGCAGGCCGTGGATCTGCGCTACAAGAATCCCTTCCGCTACGGTGCGCTGGACAGCCCCTTCGAGTATTCCCAGGTGCGTTATCTGTATACCAAGTTTCGGGAACTGCAGATCGAGCAGTAGAACAGCGGCAAGGCTCGAGCTGCAAGCGGCAAGCTACAAGCTGTCCGAGTTGTTTGGGGGTTTGAGGTGGGGCTTTTGGGCTGAGAGCTGGAAGCTGGAAGCAGTTCGAGTGACGATGAGATCGCGGTCTGACGCAAGACTGGGGTTGGCTTCTAGCGGCAAGCTTCAAGCTGCAAGTTGTCCGAGTCGTTTGATGGTTTGAGGTTCGGGGTGGGGCTTTTGGGCTGGAAGCGGGAAGCTGGAAGCTGGAAGCTGGAAGCAGTCCGAGTGACGATGAGATCGCGGTCTGACGCAAGACTGGGGTTAGCTTCAAGCTTCAAGCTTCTAGCTTCAAGCTTTTAACTTGCCGCTTGCCGCTTGAAGCTTGCCGCTCCCGGCTCGCCGGGCTTGGCTCGCCGGGCCGAGCTAGCCGACTCTGAAGATGATGTGTTCTTCCCAGTCATCTTCGTCTACGGCGTCTTCGGCGATCATGCGGCCGGCCTGGGAGATGCCTGCGGTGTGCACGGCCTCGGGGTCGCCGCAGACCAGGTGGTGCCAGGGTGGCAGGTCCTTGCCCTCGGCGACGCGGCGGTAGCCGCAGGTGGGTGGCAGCCACTTGAACTGGGCGGCAGCGCCGGGCGTCAGCTGGATACAGTCCGGCACAAAGCGAGTCCGCTCGGCGTAATTGCTGCACTGGCAGCTTTCCCGGTCGAGCAGCTTGCAGGCAACGCGGGTGTAGTAGATCGCGTCGACATCGTCCTCGTCTTCAAGCTTCTGCAGGCAGCACAATCCGCAGCCGTCGCACAGCGACTCCCATTCAGCCTGGTCCATCTGCTCCAGGGTCTTGCGTTGCCAGAAGGGCTCTACCCTTTGCGCCATGATCAGCTCTCCTCACCCAGCACATCAGCCAGAAACAGCATTGCCGTCGACAGATCAAAGGGCCAGTCCAGTTCGGCACCGGTATCTTCACGGCGCAGCACGGGAATGCGCAGTTGGTACCGCTCCATCAGGGCATCGCTCTCGGTAATGTCCTGCTCTCTTGTGTGCAGACCGTTACCCGCCAGCGGCGCGAGCTCATGGGTTGCGGCCTCGCACAGATGGCAGGCAGTGGTACCGTACAGTGTCAGGTCGGGAACAGGTTTCATGGGCGGCAATTTCAGACAGATCGGGAACGGAAGGCAGGGCCTTTGACGGCCGGTATGGTAACCCGTAAGCGCCCGCCAGAACATGCTCTCGGGAAGACAGCCGACGCTTGGCAGCCCCGGCCCCATGCAACATACTCGTGGCACTGAAGGGAGACAAGAATGGATTGGGAAACACTGCTGTGCCGCGAGCGGCTGGGCAAAACGGTTGCCAGCAACGAAGAACTGGGGCGCACGCCCTTCCACAAGGATCACGATCGGGTGATCTTCTCCGGCGCCTTCCGCCGTCTGGGCAAGAAGACCCAGGTCCACCCGGTGTCCAGCAATGACCACATCCACACCCGCCTGACCCATAGCCTGGAAGTCGGCTGCGTGGGACGCTCGCTGGGCATGCGTGTGGCCGAGATGCTGCGCGAGGAGCTGCCTGCCTGGTGCGAGCCGGCCGATATCGGTGTGATCGTCCAGGCAGCCTGCCTGGCCCATGACATCGGCAATCCGCCGTTCGGCCATTCGGGTGAAGATGCCATTCGACACTGGTTCCACCAGGCCGATCGCAAGGGCTGGCTGCAGCCACTGAGCGAAGCACAGCGGCTGGATTTTCTCAGCTTCGAGGGCAACGCCCAGGGCTTTCGCGTGTTGACCGAACTGGAATACCACCAGTTCGAAGGCGGCATGCGGCTGACCTATGCCACACTCGGCGCTTACCTGAAGTATCCCTGGACCGCCCGCCATGCGGACAGTCAGGGCTACAAGAAGCACAAGTTCGGCTGTTACCAGGCCGAATTCCCGCTACTCGAGCAGATAGCCGGCAAGCTTGGCCTGCCCCTGCAGGCGGATCAGTGCTGGGCACGGCATCCCCTGGTCTATCTGGTCGAAGCCGCGGACGACATCTGCTACGGCCTGATCGACCTGGAAGATGGCATGGAGATGGAGTTGCTGGACTATTCGGAGGTCGAGCATCTGCTGCTGCAACTGGTTGGCGACGACCTGCCGGAAACCTATCGGATGCTGGGGGCGAAGGATTCCACGCGGCGCAGACTGGCCATATTGCGCGGCAAGGCCATTGAGCATCTGGTCAACGCCGCAGCCGAGGCCTTCATCAACCAGCAGTCAGCGCTGCTGGCCGGTACGCTGAGCGGTGACCTGGTCGAACACATGCACCCCAATGCCCGCCGCTGCGTGCTGGAGGCCAAGAACATGGCCCGCGAGCGTATCTTCCAGGACAAGCGCAAGACCCTGCACGAAATCGGTGCCTACAGCACCCTGGAAACCCTGCTGGATGCCTTCTGTGGCGCGGTCAATGAACAGCACGCCGGGCAGAACCTGAGTTTCAAGCACCAGCGCATTCTGGATCTGATGGGCAACAACGTACCCGGGCCGGATTGGGACCTGTACAGCAGCTACCTGCGAGTGATCGATTTCATTGCCGGCATGACGGACCTCTATGCGGCGGACATGGCCGCGCGCATCCGGGGCGTCAGTCCGGCTTGAGGGTGTTCTCCGCCCCCTGCCGCAGACGCTCGAGCAGGAGGTCGGCAAGCATGTACTGGGCGCTCACCGCCTGGGTCGCCAGTTTGAAGAACGCCATTGACCCCAACCCCGGATAGGCGGGGTTCCTGAGCAGGGCTTCAACGGCCTGAAGCAGTGCATCCACCCGCTCTTCGGCCTCGCGTACAGGCCGGGCCAGCGCCTCGCGCAGGCCCGGTTCGACACTCAGCTGAGCCGGCGCCAGATACAGCTGCTCGCGAATCAGCACGCTCAACTGATCGAGATCGCGGCACTGGGCTGGCGTGTTCTGTCGACGGGCCGCAATACCGGTTCCCACGGCTCGCGCCTTGCCCAGCAGTTCCCCGTTCTTCAGCAGCTCCAGCCAGAGCCCCTCCGGCTGGGGGGCCAGGCCGCCGAGACAGATAAGGTCATGGCGATGACCCAACGCTTCGATGGTTGCCAGGATCAGAGCCGCCAGCTCGTGATGCAGATTCAGGACCTTGAGGGCGCTGTCGCCCTGCCGTTCACGGTCTATTTCCTCCCAGAGCGGGTAGGCTTGCTTCCAGGGATCGTGCCAGGCCAGGTTGGCCTGATGCTCGGTGGCCAGATCAAACAGCCGGGTGACGTGGGCCTGTACTGTCCATCTGTCGCTTTCCAGGGCGTGGGCCCCGGACATGACCCCGAAACAGAGTCCGCGGTGCCTCTGGACCTGCTCCAGGAGCTCGCGCAGCAGGCGCAATTGGGCGATCGCCCGCAGGCGTGCTCGCAAGCGTGCACGGTGCGCCCTCTGCTTCTGCCGTCGGTGCGCAAACAGCGCCCCCACCAGCAGCACCACCACGAGCAGCCACCAGATCATGTTGCCTCCTGCCGCCCCGTTATGGCTGAGGCTGGCTCGATAACAGCTCGATCCGATATCCGTCCGGATCTTCGACAAACGCCAGTATGCGGGTCCCATGCTTCATGGGCCCCGCTTCGCGAACCACCTTGCCACCTGCGGCCTTGATCTGCTCACAGGCCTTGTAGACGTCCAGCACCTCGATCGCGATATGGCCATAGCCATCGCCCAGATCGTAGTGGTCGGTGTCCCAGTTATAGGTAAGTTCCAGCACGGAATTGTCGGCTTCGTTGCCATAGCCGACAAACGCGAGGGTAAAACGACCTGCTTCATTGTCCTTGCGACGCAGCAGCGTCATGCCCAGCACTTCCGTGTAGAAGGCAATGGAGGCGTCCAGATTACCGACGCGGAGCATGGTATGGAGAATTCGCACGCAAACCTCCTGGAACTGAATTTGAAAGGATAGAGCTTGAAGCTTGAAGCTTGAAGCTTGAAGCAGGAGTCTGGCTCTGGCCCCGAGAACTTCCAGCTTTTAGCTTCAAGCTTCCAGCTTGTTTAAAGCAGCTTGCGTCCCTTGCTCGCGGCAATACGCATGCGCAGGGCGTTGAGCTTGATGAAGCCAGCGGCGTCGGCCTGATCATAGGCACCGGCGTCATCTTCAAAGGTGGCGATGGCGGCGTCGAAGAGTGAATCATCGGACTTGCGGCCGGTGACGATCACATTGCCCTTGTACAGCTTCAGGCGCACCACGCCGTTCACGTTGGCCTGCGAGGCGTCGATCATCTGTTGCATCATCACCCGCTCCGGGCTCCACCAGAAGCCGTTGTAGATCAGCTCTGCATACTTTGGCATGAGGCTGTCTTTCAGGTGTGCCACTTCGCGGTCCAGGGTGATGGACTCGATGGCGCGGTGGCCCTTGAGCATGATGGTGCCGCCGGGGGTTTCGTAGCAGCCGCGGGACTTCATGCCGACAAAACGGTTCTCGACGATGTCCAGACGACCGATGCCGTTCTCACCGCCGATGCGGTTCAGCTCGGCCAGTACGGTGGCCGGGGACATTTCCTTGCCGTCGATGGCACTGATATCGCCGTTGCGGTAGGTCAGCTCGATGTAGGTCGGGGTATCCGGGGCGTTTTCGGGGGACTTGGTCCAGCGCCACATGTCTTCTTCGTGCTCGGTCCAGGTGTCTTCCAGTACGCCGCCTTCATAGGAGATGTGCAGCAGGTTGGCGTCCATCGAGTACGGGGATTTCTTCTTGCCGTGGCGTTCGATCGGAATGCCGTGCTTCTCGGCGTAGTCCATCAGCTTTTCACGTGACAGCAGATCCCACTCGCGCCAGGGAGCGATCACCTTCACGCCGGGTTTGAGTGCGTAGGCGCCCAGCTCGAAACGTACCTGGTCATTGCCCTTGCCGGTGGCGCCATGGGAGATGGCGTCGGCGCCGGTCTCGTTGGCGATCTCGATCAAGCGTTTGGCTATCAGTGGGCGGGCGATGGACGTACCCAGCAGGTACTCGCCTTCATAAACGGTATTGGCGCGGAACATCGGGAAGACGAAATCGCGCACGAACTCTTCGCGCAGGTCATCGATGTAGATCTCCTTGACGCCCATGGCCTTGGCCTTGGCACGTGCCGGCTCGACCTCTTCGCCCTGCCCCAGGTCAGCGGTGAAGGTGACGACTTCGCAATCGTGCGTATCCTGCAGCCACTTGAGAATCACCGAGGTATCCAGACCACCGGAATAGGCCAGGACGACTTTTTTCACATCAGACATTACGCGCTCCCTTGAAATTTGATCAACGCCACGCACGGGGCGACCGGCAAACCGCTATTCTAGCGCTCAGCCAGCAGGAATCACAGGGGAGAAGGGTCAGCTCTTGTCGAGTTTGAGGGTAACGCGGCGGTTCTTGGCGCGCCCGTCTTCGCTTCGGTTGCTGGCCACAGGGTAGCGGTCGCCATGGAAACGCATGCTGAACAGCTCTTCCTCGACGCCGCGTTCGAGCAGGTATTCGCGCACGGCCAGGGCGCGCTGGCGTGATAGCTCCCGGTTGTCCAGCCGGTTCCCGACGTTGTCCGAGTGTCCTTCCAGGACGATGCCGGTGATTTCCTCGTCCGCCTGAATATATTCCAGTGCGGTATCGAGCAACTGCTTGGCGCTGGCCGACAGATGAGTGCCACCACTGGCGAAACTGACCACACTGTTGGAAACCTGATCGAAATTCATCGGTAACAGGCCTGCACTGCATTTCTGGAAGTCCAGCCAGGCCTGCTGATAGCCGACGCTGGATACCACCACCCGCACCGACTCGGTCGCATTGGCCCAGGCCGCACGCTGAATGGTCGGATGCAGGCCATCTGCAAGGCCCGCCAGCATCTGTCCGGCCTGCTGCTGGGGCACGCGAATGACGATCTGGTCATCGGCCACCGCGGTATAGCCCAGCAGACGTGCCCGGGCGTGCGGCTGCCACATGGGCGCGTCGTTATACAGCTGCGCCTGGCCCGGGCGCATGAGATTGTTCCAGGCCCTGAGCTCGAACACCGGCCGCTCTCCGGCGCGCCGCACGAACACCGCATCGCCATAACCGCTGACCGGCTGGGTCAGGCGGCATTCGAACTTGTCGCCGTCAACCGACCACTGCACCTCTTCCATGCGCGTCTGGAAAGTCAGCGCCTGGACTGGCAGGGCCAGGGTCAGCAGCAATGCAATGGGGGCTCGAGCCACAGGTTTCTCCGCAAGATGAACTCTTCTCAAGTGGATAGATCGGCGCGCCGCCGGAAAACTTTACCCCGCCAGTGTGTAAAACAGGGGGCGCTTCCGGTAGCATTGAGCCATTCAAATCTTCTGGAATCCCCGCTGATGACCGATCGCATCACCCTGATCAGGCCGGATGACTGGCACATACATTTGCGTGACAACGACCTGCTGCCAGACACCGTGACCGATGCGGCACGGGTCTTTGCCAGAGCCATTGTGATGCCCAACCTGGTCCCCCCGGTGCGCGATGGCCATCAGGCTGACGAATACAAGGCGCGCATTCTGGCTGCCCGTCCGGCGGGCTCGGCGTTCAATCCGCTGATGGTGCTCTATCTCACCGACCAGACCAGCCCGCAGATTATCCGCCAGGCGTGGAATGCCGGCCAGGCGGTGGCGGCCAAGCTCTACCCGGCGGGTGCGACGACCAATTCACAGTCCGGGGTAACCGCCCTGGACAACATCTACCCGGCGCTAGAGGCCATGGCCGAGGTGGGCATGCCCCTGCTGGTGCACGGCGAAGTCACCCATGCCGAGGTCGACATCTTCGACCGGGAAAAGGTGTTCATTGACCAGCAATTGGTGGTGGTCGTCGAGCGCTTCCCTACCCTGAAGGTCGTCTTCGAACACATTACCACCGCCGATGCGGTGGACTTCGTGCGCAGCGCGCCCGGGCATGTCGGGGCCACTATCACCGCCCATCATCTGCAGTACAACCGCAACCATATGCTGGTCGGCGGTATTCGCCCGCATTTCTTCTGCCTGCCGATCCTCAAGCGCCAGCGACACCAGCAGGCGCTGTGTGATGCCGTGGTCTCGGGATCGAGCAAGTTCTTTCTGGGTACCGATTCCGCGCCCCACGCCCGGCACGCCAAGGAAGCAGCCTGTGGCTGTGCCGGCTGCTATACCGCTTATGCCGCAATCGAGATGTATGCCGAGACCTTCGACAACCTGGGCGTTCTAGACAAGCTGGAGGGCTTTGCCAGTCTGCATGGGCCGGACTTCTATGGCATGCCGCGCAACACCGACCATATCACCCTGGTGCGTGAGCCCTGGACCGCGCCTGCCAGTCTGCCCCTCGGCGATCAGGACGTGGTACCACTGCGTGCCGGCGAGACCCTGCAATGGCGCGTCGTCTGACCGCCAGCCAACACTAAGGATCGCCCGTGAGCGAGTTTGAGTTCGATACCGAAGACCAGCAACCCGTCAGCAAGGGGCCCAAGCCGCCTATGGCCTACCGCTTCCGAGGGTTTCTACCAGTAGTGATAGATGTGGAAACAGGCGGTTTCAACAGTGCGACCGACGCGCTTCTGGAAATCGCAGCCACCATCATCGAAATGGATGAGGAAGGCATGATCTACCCGAGCGAGACGCATTTTTTCCGCGTCGAGCCGTTTGTCGGTGCCAACGTGGAGCCCGCCGCGCTGGAGTTCACCGGCATCAAGCTGGACCATCCGTTGCGCATGGCCGTGACCGAAGAGCATGCCCTGATGGAAATCTTCAAGCACGTGCGCAAGGCGGTGAAATCAGCCGGTTGCAACCGCGCCGTGCTGGTAGGTCACAATGCGTTCTTCGATCTGGGTTTTCTCAATGCTGCCGTTGAACGCACGCAGATCAAACGCAATCCGTTTCATCCGTTCTCCTGCTTCGATACCGCGACCCTGGGTGGCCTGGCCTTCGGCCAGACGGTCCTGGCCAAGGCCTGCGCGGCAGCGGATATCGAGTTCGACGGCCGTGAAGCGCACTCCGCACGCTACGACACCGAGAAGACTGCCGACCTCTTTTGCAGCATCGTCAACCGCTGGCGCGAGATGGGCGGCTGGCCGCCGGAGTGAGTCACAACTCAACACATCTATCTGAATCAATCACTTGCCGCCTGGCCAGCTGACCGCTATTTTCAGATGAGTGCGCCACAGTCCGCTACACTTCATTTACCGACCCGGTTGCGGCAGCGTCCAGCACCGGGTTAACGGCCGCGTGACCCCGGCATCGCCTGACGCGACTGCCATCGCCAAAACCAAAAGAAGGAGTCACCCTCTCATGAAGCGTCAACCCCTTACCCTGCTGTTTTCAGCCGCCCTGAGCCTCGCAGCAGTCACCGCTACCCCCGCAGTTGCCCAGGAAAAGTTCGTCACCATCGGTACCGGCGGACAGACCGGCGTGTACTACGTCGTCGGCCAGTCGGTGTGCCGGCTGATCAACCGCAACGCCAACGAGCATGGCATCCGCTGTAACGCCCCCTCGAGCGGTGGCTCGGTTGCCAACGTCAACGCCATCCGCAATGGCGAGATGGACATGGGTGTGGTCCAGTCCGACATCCAGTACAAGGCCTACAACGGTGCGCAGAACTTCGAGGACGCCGGCAAGTTCGAGGAAATGCGTGCAATGTTCGCCCTGCACGGCGAGCCGCTCACCGTGGTCGCCCGCGAAGATGCCGACATCGACAACGTCAAGGATCTGAAGGGCAAGCGGGTGAATCTGGGCAACCCCGGCTCGGGGCAACGCGACACCATGGAAGTCGTCATGGACGCGCTAGGCTGGACCCGTGATGATTTCGCCCTGGTTTCCGAGCTGGACGCCGCCGAGCAGGCTGCAGCCCTGGGTGACAACAACATCGACGCGATGGTGTATGTCGCAGGCCACCCCAATGGTTCGATCCAGGAGGCCACCACAACAGTTGATTCGGTGATCGTGTCGGTGACCGGCGAAGAGATCGACCAATTGATCGAAGATCGTCCCTATTACGCCAAAGCCACCATCCCCGGCGGCATCTATCGTGGCAACGAGGAAGACGTTCAGACCTTCGGTGTGCGCGCGACCCTGGTCACCTCGAGCAAGGTGCCGGACGACGTGGTGTATCACACGGTCAAGGCCGTTTTCGAGAACTTCGATCGTTTCAAGCGCCTGCACCCGGCCTTCGCTACCCTGAAGGAAGAGGAAATGATCAAGGAAGGCCTGTCCGTCCCGCTGCATGACGGCGCCGTTCGTTACTACAAGGAACGCGGCTGGATGTAATGATGTATTGGCCGTCGGCGCTCCCGACGGCCATACCTGTTCCTCTGAGAAGAAGTACAACGAACAGCAAGGACGATCATGAGCGAGCAAACAACCAAGCGCGACAATCTCAGCACCGAACTCGAGGAGCTGGTCGCGACGAGTGACACCGGCGCGCGCAAGCCGAACGGATTTCCCGGCAAACTGATCGTTTCGGTTGCGGCGGCCTGGTCCCTGTTTCAACTCTGGATTGCTTCGCCGCTGCCGTTCATGGTGGGCTTTGGCGTTTTCAACAGCACCGAGGCAAGGTCGATTCATCTTGCCTTCGCCGTATTCCTTGGTTTTCTCTCATTCCCCGCGCTGAAACGGTCTCCCCGTGATCGCGTGCCGGTGCCTGACTGGGTACTGGCCTTCGCCGCCTCCTTCTGTGCGGCCTATATCTACATTTTCTATACCCAGTTGTCGGCCAGACCGGGCAATCCGACCACCGTCGATGTGATCGTGGCGATTACCGGCCTGATCCTGCTGCTGGAAGCCACGCGGCGGGCACTGGGTCCACCACTGATGATCGTGGCACTGGTCTTTATCGTCTATTCGGTTGGCGGGCCCTATATGCCCGGCATTCTCGCCCACCGAGGGGTCAGCATCGATTCGCTGGCCAACCATCAGTGGCTGACGACCCAGGGCGTATTCGGCATTGCGCTGGGCGTATCTACCAGCTTCGTTTTCCTGTTCGTGCTCTTTGGCGCCCTGCTGGACAAGGCCGGGGCCGGTAACTACTTCATCAAGGTGGCCTTCTCGCTGCTGGGGCACTACAAGGGTGGCCCCGCCAAGGCGGCGGTCGTGGCCTCGGCGATGACCGGGCTGATTTCCGGCTCCTCGATCGCCAACGTGGTGACCACGGGTACCTTCACCATCCCGATGATGAAGCGGGTCGGTTTTTCCTCGGAGAAGGCTGGCGCCGTGGAAGTCGCCTCCTCGGTCAATGGACAGATCATGCCGCCGGTGATGGGTGCTGCGGCCTTCCTGATGGTCGAGTATGTGGGCATTTCCTATGTGGAGGTGATCAAGCACGCGTTTCTGCCGGCACTGATCTCCTATATCGCCCTCGTCTATATCGTCCATCTCGAGGCGATGAAGGCCGGCATGCAGGGTCTGCAGAGCAGCAACCCGCCGCGCCCGCTGGTACGCAAGATGATCGGTTTTCTGACCGGTCTGATCCTGCTGATGGCCCTCTCGTTCGCGGTCTATTACGGGCTGGGCTGGCTCAAGCCCCTGCTCGGTGAAAGCGCCGGTTGGGTGATCGGTGCGGCCCTGCTGGCGGTGTATGTCGGCCTGTTGAAAGTGGGCGCCCAGTATCCGGAACTGGAAATGGACGACCCCGATTCACCGGTGGTCAATCTGCCGCAGACCCGACCCACGGTGATGTCCGGCCTGCACTTCATCCTGCCGGTCATCGTACTGGTCTGGTGCCTGATGGTGGAACGGCTCTCGCCGGGCCTGTCGGCCTTCTGGGCTACCGTGCTGATGATCGTGATCATTCTCACCCAACGGCCGCTGCTGGCCCTGTTCCGTGGCCAGAGCAAGATGGCCAATGATCTGCGCGAAGGCGTTGATGACCTGTGGCAGGGCCTGGTGTCCGGGGCGCGAAACATGATCGGGATCGGGATCGCCACGGCGACCGCCGGCATCATCGTCGGTGCCGTGGCGCAGACAGGCGTCGGCCTGGTGCTGGCCGACCTGGTCGAGATCCTGTCGATGGGCAACCTGATGCTGATGCTGATGCTCACCGCCATCCTCAGCCTGATCCTGGGCATGGGCCTGCCCACGACCGCCAACTACATCGTGGTGTCTGCGCTGCTCGCCCCGGTCATTGTGACCCTGGGCCAGCAGAACGGTCTGATCGTGCCGCTGATCGCGGTGCACCTGTTCGTGTTCTATTTCGGCATCATGGCCGATGTGACGCCCCCGGTCGGACTGGCCTCGTTTGCGGCTGCCGCCGTATCCAACGGCGATCCGATCCGCACCGGCTTCCAGGCGTTCTACTACAGTCTGCGTACCGCTGCCCTGCCCTTCCTGTTCATCTTCAATACCGATCTGCTGTTGATCGATGTGGGGCTGTGGAAGGGCCTGCTGATCTTCGTCATCGCTACCGTGGCGATGCTGATCTTTGCTGCCGGGACCCAGGGGTTCATGATCGTGCGCAATCGCTGGTACGAGAATATTCTGTTGCTGCTGGTGGCCTTCACGCTGTTCCGCCCCGGCTTCTGGATGGATATCCTGCATGACCCCTACCAATCCATACCGCCGACCGAGATCGCACAGGCGCTGGATCGAGTGGATGAAGGCAGCAACCTGCGCATGCAGATCGCGGGCCTGGACGAAATCGGCGAGCCACGCGAGTTCTACCTGCTGGTTCCGGTACCCGATGGAGCCACTGGCCAGGAGCGTCTTGACGAGCTGGGCCTGACCCTGATGCAGGAAGGCGATCGCACCCTGGTCGACATGGTCACCTATGGCAGCCTGGCGGCCGACCTGGGGTTCGATTTCGACCAGGAGATTGTCGAGATACTTGCCCCGGTGGATCGGATTTCCAAGGAGTGGATGTGGATACCCGCATTCATACTGTTCATGTTGATCGTCGGCCTGCAGTGGCGGCGTCGGCAACCTGACCAGCCGGTCAGTGCCTGAGGAAGCAAAGCATGTACAAGAAGATTCTGTTGCCGATCGATCTCAATCACGAACAGTCCTGGACCAAGGCGCTGCCTACCGCGCTGCAACTCTGCCGTGACTATGGCGCGTCCCTGCACATAGTCACCGTGATACCTGACTTCGGCCTGCCCCTGGTGGGCGGCTTTTTTCCGCGCGAGTACACCGAGAAGGCCGAGGCGGCCGTGACGCAACGCCTCAAGGAGTTCGTGCTGGAGAACATTCCCGAAGAGGTGCAGGTGCAGCGCATCGTCACCGACGGCAAGGCCTATGAGGCCATCCTTCGCGTGGCCAAACAACTGAAGGTGGATCTGATCGTCATGGCCTCACACAAACGCAAACGGGCCGAGGATTATATTCTGGGTACCAATGCCATGCGTGTCGTCCAGCAATCCAAACGCTCGGTCATGGTCGTGCGCTAGGCCGCCAGCACGCACCAGTGCAGTGCGCATGCCACAATTGAGTGCGCAACAAAGCTCCAGAACCCCTGGCAAACCATTGATTCATAAAGTTTTTGAAGCTGGCACAAGCTGTGCATCAGTCCCTGTCAAGGCGTGGCTGCAGAGTCGCCACTCCACACAAACACGGCCGTAGTCACAGGCGACAGCGAGCCCACCGAACAATCGGAATCCGGACAAAGGCGTCCTACCGCACAGCGCGGTGGGGCGCTTTTTTTTGGCGCGCAGCAAAGGGGGAGCAGATGATGCACAAGCTCAGACTGGTCATGGTCGGTAACGGCATGGCGGGGGTACGCACGCTCGAGGAATTGCTCAAGCTGGCACCGGATCTGTACGACATCACCGTATTCGGCGCCGAGCCCCATCCCAATTACAACCGCATCATGCTCTCGCCCGTGCTCGCCGGCGAGCAGAGCTTCGAGGACATCATTCTCAATGACCTGGACTGGTACCGGGACAACGGCGTGACACTGCATGCCGGCAAGCGCGTGGTAGAGATTGATCGGCGTCGCTGCCGGGTGATTGCCGACGACGGCACCGTTGCCAGCTATGACCGGCTGCTGCTCGCCACCGGTTCCAGCCCGTTCATCCTGCCCGTACCCGGTAACCGGCTCGCGGGGGTGATCGGCTACCGCGATATTGCCGATACCGAGCTGATGGTCAGCACTGCCAGCAGCAAGCGCCACGCCGTGGTCATCGGCGGCGGGCTGCTGGGACTGGAAGCCGCCAATGGTCTGAAACAGCGCGGCATGGACGTCACTGTCGTGCACATCGGCAAGGGCCTGCTCGACAGGCAACTGGACGCGACCGCAGCGGCAATGTTGCAGTCCAGCCTGGAAAGTCGCGGCATCCGCTTTCAACTGTCAGAGGTCACACAGGAACTGGTGGATGGCGGCCAGGGGCAGGTGGTGGCCGTGCGGCTGGAAAGCGGTCTGCTACTGCCGGCTGACCTGGTCGTCATGGCTGCGGGTGTACGACCCCGAACGGAGCTGGCTGAACACGCCGGGCTGGCCTGTGATCGCGGCATACTGGTCAGCGACACCCTGCAGACCTATGACCCGAAAATCTACGCCATCGGTGAGTGCGCCAACCACCGGGGGATCGCCTACGGCCTGGTCGCTCCCCTTTACGAGCAGGCCCGGGTCTGCGCCAACCATCTGGCCATGCTCGGCTACGGCCGGTATCTGGGCTCGGTCACCGCCACCAAGCTCAAGGTGACCGGAATCGATCTGTTCTCGGCTGGTGACTTCAAGGGCAGTGACGACAGCGAGATCATCACCCTCTCCGATCCGCCCCTGGGCATCTACAAGAAACTGGTGATTCGTGACCACGCACTGGTCGGGGCCTGCCTCTACGGTGAAACGCAGGACAGCCCCTGGTATGTCCAGCTGATCCGTTCCGGGCAGAACATCGACAGCATCCGCAACGGGCTCATGTTCGGCCAGGCGGCCTGCCCCGTTGAAGAGGTCACGGGCAGTATCCAGCCGACCCGGCACATCGGGGAGGCAGCCTGATGTCTGTAACCACAGCCTCGACCTGCTGCTACTGCGGCGTCGGTTGCGGCGTACTGATAGAGCATGATGGCGAGCGAATACAGGGCGTCAGCGGCGATCCGGCCCATACTGCCAATTACGGCAGGTTGTGCAGCAAGGGCTCGACGCTGCACAGGACCGGTGATCAGGCCGCGCGGGCGCTGTATCCGGAATTGCGGCTGGGCAAGGGACTGCGCCGCAACCGGACCGACTGGGATACCGCGATGGGACACGCGGCCCATATGTTCGCCAGCACCATCGCCGAACACGGCCCCGACAGCGTCGCCTTCTATATCTCCGGCCAGCTGCTCACCGAAGACTACTATGCCTTCAACAAACTCGCGCGGGGGTTGATCGGCACCAACAATATCGACAGCAACTCGCGACTGTGCATGTCCAGCGCCGTGGTCGGCTATAAGCGCAGCCTGGGTGCCGACGCTCCACCCTGCTCCTATGAAGACATCGAACTGACCGACTGCCTGCTGATCATCGGCAGCAACATGGCCTATGCCCATCCGGTCCTTTTTCGTCGGCTCGAGCAGGCGAAGCAGGAGCATCCCGACAAGCGCATCATCGTCGTGGACCCCCGCCGCACGGCCACCTGTGATATCGCCGACATTCACCTGGCCCTGCAGCCCGGCACCGACGTGGCTTTTCTGCACGGCGTCCTGCACCTGCTGATCGAGCAGGGGCGCACAGCTGCGGCCTTCATCCATCAGCACACCCGTGACTTCGCTGAGCTGCAGACGCTGGTCGGCGATTACACCCCCGAACGCGTTGCACGGATCTGTGGCATCGAGCAGGAAGACCTGCATCGGATTGCCCGCATGATTGGCAGCGCCCCGAGCTTCCTCTCCCTCTGGTGCATGGGCATGAACCAGTCCAGCGCCGGCAGCGCGAAGAACAGTGCCCTCATCAACCTGCATCTGGCCACGGGCCAGATCGGCAAGCCAGGCAGCGGCCCGTTCTCCCTGACCGGCCAGCCCAATGCCATGGGTGGTCGCGAAACCGGAAGCCTGAGTAACCTGCTGCCGGGTCACCGCGAGGCAGGCAATGCCGAGCATCGCCGTGAGGTGGCAGAGTACTGGGGCGTCGACGCGCTGCCCGAGGCCGCAGGCCTGAGCGCCATAGAGCTGTTCGAGGCGGTGCGCGTGGGCAAGGTCAAGGCGCTGTGGATCGCCTGTACCAATCCGGCGCAGTCACTCCCGGACCAGAACCTGGTGCGCCAGGCCCTGGCCGCATGCCCCTTCGTCGTCGTGCAGGAAGCCTTCAGCACCACCGAAACCTGTGCCTATGCCGACCTGCTGCTGCCGGCGGCGAGCTGGGGAGAAAAATCCGGCAGCGTCACCAATTCCGAACGGCGCATCAGCCGGGTACGGGCCGCCGTGGCGGCCCCAGGAGAGGCACGGGCAGACTGGGCCATCGTCTGCGATCTGGCCAGACGGCTGCAACATCAGCTGCGTCCCACGCAACCGGGGCTTTTTGATTTCACCGACCCGCAAGCCCTGTTCGACGAATTCCGCGGGCTGACCCGCGGGCGTGACCTGGATTACAGCGGCCTGAGCTATGCCCTGCTCGAAGCCCTGGGCCCGCAACAATGGCCCTTTGCGGCCGGGGCCAGGCAGGGCACGCCGCGCCTGTATGCCGAAGGTGTCTTTCCCACACCAGACGGGCGCGCCCGTTTTATCGCCGATCAATACCTGCCTGCACAGGAGCAGCCAGGCGGTGACTTTCCGCTACTGCTCAATACCGGCCGACTGCGCGATCAGTGGCATGGCATGAGCCGCACCGGGACCGCCGCGCAGCTGTTCGGCCATGTCGATCAGGCCCGGATCAGCCTGCATCCGGCTGAGCTGAGCAGCCACCAGCTGCGCGAGGGCCAGCTGGTCAAGGTGACCAGTCAGCGTGGTGAGCTGGTACTGCCGGTAACGGCCGACGAGCAGCTGCAACGGGGCCACGCCTGGATTCCGATGCACTGGGGCGACCGGTTTCTGCGTGGCGGTGGCGTCAACGTGCTGACCCAGCCCGCCTTTGACCCCTTATCGCGGCAGCCGGAACTCAAGCAGGCGACCATACGCATCGACCCGGTCGAACTGCCCTGGGAGCTGTTCATGCTGGTTGAGGGTGATGTCCAAGCGCGCTTCAGCGCCCTGCGGTCCCTGTGCGAACCGCTCACCTTTGCCAGTTTCAGTCTGAGTGGCCGTGACCGCCCGGCCCTGCTCCTGCGCGCAGCCCACTCACAGGCGCTGTCGACGGCCTGGCTGGCAGCGGTCGATGCGGTGCTCGGGCTCGATCAGGCATCGGTCCTGCGCTTCGAAGATCCCGGCCGTGCCATCAGCAAAGGCCTCAGGATCGAAGACGATCGCATAACCGCCCTGCGCTTGTGTGGTGAAACCCGGGCGCAGGACTGGCTCCACCAGGCCTGGCTCGGCGGTGAGTCGGTGAGCGCCATCCGCCGTTGGCTGCTTGCCCCCCTGAGTGCGCCTCCCGGGGGGGCCGCAGGCCGAATCGAGACCGTGCTGTGCAACTGCATGAATGTCAGCCTGAGCCGGGTACAGGCCGGTGTCGATGCCGGCATGGGCCTGGAAACCCTGAAAACCGAGCTCGGCTGCGGGACCCAGTGCGGATCCTGCCTGCCGGAGGTGCGTCGCCTGCTGGCCCGCTCCGGCCAGGCAGCCTGAGCTTACACAGATGCCCGTCCTACACGGAGAGAGCCCCATGAGCAGCCTTCACACCGACAACAACTGTCTGATCCACCTGGTGGGAGCCGGGCCGGGGGATCCGGAGCTACTGACGCTCAAGGCCGCCCGGCTGCTGGGCCAGGCCGAAGTGGTCATGGTCGATGACCTGGTCAACCCGGCGGTACTCGAACTCTGCCCCGGCGCCAGGATCATCCGGGTGGGCAAGCGCGGCGGCTGCCGGTCGACCCCGCAGGCCTTCATCAACCGCCTGATGCTGCGATACGCCCGCCAGGGCAAGCGCCTGGTGCGACTGAAGGGTGGCGACCCCTGTATTTTCGGACGGGCCGGTGAGGAAGCCCAATGGCTCGCTGCCAGGGGCATTGCATCGGAGACGGTCAACGGCATTACCGCCGGGCTGGCTGGCGCGACCCGCTGCGGTATTCCGCTGACCCTGCGCGACACCAGCCGCGGCGTTACCCTGGTGACCGCGCACACCCGCGACGACAGCGAGCTGAACTGGCGGGCACTGGCCCAGTGCGGCACCACCCTGGTGGTGTATATGGGCGTTGCCCGGCTCCAGCAGATTCAACAGGGCCTGCTCGACGGCGGCATGCCCGGCTCGACCCCGGTGGCGATGATCGAGCAGGCCAGCCTGCCGCAGCAGCGCCAGCATTTCTGCACCCTGCAGCAGCTATGCAGCCAGGCAATTGTCTTCGGGCTCAGAAGCCCTGCGGTGCTGGTCATTGGCGAGGTCGTGGCCGCATCGACTCTGCTCGTGCACGATGAACCGGTAGCCAGTCAAAGCGCCTGAGGACGCATGCCTGAAGCGCAGGTCAGGGCTGCTGCGAGCGCTTCTCCCACTGGTCGATCCACGCGATCAGATCGGCAAAAGGCATGGGGCGAGCGTACAGATAGCCCTGAATCTCGTCGCAGTCATGGAGGGCAAGGAATGCCAACTGCCGCTCTGTTTCCACCCCTTCGGCAATCACCGTCAACTGCAGGTTATGGGCCAGGCTGATGATCGACTGAACAATGGCCGCGTCACGGCCGTCGTCGTTGACATCGTCAATGAAGGCCTTGTCGATCTTGACCTTGTCGATGGGGAGCCGCTTCAGATAATTGAGACTGGAAAAACCGGTGCCGAAATCGTCGATGGCGATCTTGATGCCCTTGTTCTTCAGCTCCTGCAGCGTACCGATGGCTTCCTCGATATTGTTCAGCAGCAAGCCTTCGGTGACCTCAAGCTCCAGGCAGTGCGGATCCAGCCCGCTGTCATCGAGCATGCGCTGAATAAAGGCGACAAAGCTGCTGCGCTGGAAATGCAGCGGCGAGACGTTGATGGCGACCGCAGCGCCAGGCACCAGGCGGGTGCAGAGTTCAACCGCGTCCTGGCAGGCACGCTTGACCACCCACTCACTCAGCGGGATGATCTGGCCGGTCGCTTCGGCCATCGGGATGAATACATCGGGCGGGATCATCCCCCGTTCCGGATGCCTCCAGCGCAGCAACGCCTCGCAGCCACAGACCCCACCGCCGCGCAGGGCGACCTGGGGCTGGTAATAGAGTTCGAACTGGCCCAGCTCGATTGCCTGTTGCAGATCCGCGCGCAGAATCAGACGCTCATGCACCCGCTGGGTCAGATCGTCGGTGTACCACTGGTAGTCATTGCGCCCATGCTGCTTGGCCTTGTACATCGCCAGGTCTGCCTGCTGGATCAGTTGCAAGGGATCTTCCTTGCTCTGATCGCCGGACAGGGTGATCCCGATGCTGCAGGTCAGCTGCAGAGGCACACCCTCGACGTCGAACGGCCTGGCCACCTGATCCATGATGCGATCAACGACAATGATCACGTCCTCTTCATGGGCCAGGTCCGGCAGCAGCACGATGAATTCGTCGCCGCCCATGCGGGCGACCGTGTCGCCGGGACGTACGGCGGATTCCAGGCGGCGGGCCACCTGGATCAGTACCTGGTCGCCTATGGTGTGGCCAAGGGAATCGTTGATCGGTTTGAAACTGTCCAGATCGACGAACAGCACCGCGATCTTGCGATTGTAACGATGAACCAGATCGCCACTCTGGCGCAGGCGATCCTCGAGAATCTGCCGGCTGACCAGGCCGGTGAGCCGATCATGACTGGCACTGTGCGCCAGCTCCTGCTCGTACTGTTTCTGCTCGGTCAGGTCGTTCTGCACGCCGATGAAGTGCGTGACCACGCCCTCCTCGTTCGGCACCGGCGCGATATACAGCTCGTTCCAGAACATGCTGCCGTCCTTGCGGTAGTTGCGCACCACCACCTGGGCTTCGCGCTGCGCAGCTATGGCATCTCGCAGCTCGTTGAGAGCGGGCTGCGCACGATCATCGCGCTGCAGAAAGCGACAGTTGCGGCCGATGATTTCCTCTTCCGGGTAGCCACTCAGCCTGCTGAAGGCTGCATTGGCGTAGATGATCGGCAGATCCGCCTGCATTGCATCGACGATCACGACACCATCGATACTGACTTCCAGGCCGCGCTTGAGCAGCCGCAGCTGCTCCTCCTGGCGTCTGCGCCGGGTAATGTCGCGCAGCGACAGCAATTCCATGGAGTGTCCATTCCACTCGGTCTCGGAGCGTTGCACTTCCAGGGCAATGGTCTCGCCATCGGCCATGGTCAGATGGGCGTCGAAACGCACCGCTCCCCCCGCCGGCAGCGCAATCGGCGAATGCGCCGGCCGGCCATGGAACAGATCCTCGGCGGATTTGTTGGCATAGTGCACCACGCCCTGGGCATCAACCACCAGCAAAGCGTCCCTCGAGTCTTCCAGCAACTGGTGGAAGGCCTGCTGCTTCTGCTCCAGAGCCGCCTCGGCTTCGTACTTGGCAGAGATATCCAGCACCAGTGCCAGGTAGGCAGGCCGTCCGAGGTATTCGAATGGATGGGCGTGCACTTCCGCGTGGAACTGCGATCCGTCCTTGCGCAGGTAGCTCCAGACCCCCATCCGCCCTGCGGTATTGCCGTCGCGCAGGCCCGGGTAGCGCTCAATGAAGCGTACCTTTTCCTCCTCCGAGCGGATATCGAGCACGGACATATCAAGCAGCTCGTCACGGCTGTAGCCAAGCATCCTGACAGTGGCCTCGTTCACCGCGACAAAACGGAAGTCCTCCTGGTCGAATACCCACATCGGCTCCGGATTCGCCTCGAACAGCATCCGGTAGCGCGCTTCGCTGCCAATCAGCTGGGCGTTGATGTGCGCCCGGTCGCGGGCATAGCGGATACTCCGCGCCAGCATCATGCCGCTGAACTCGCCCTTGACCAGGTAATCCGACGCGCCGAGTTCGATGGCCCGCGCATCCAGCTCGTGGTCGGCCAGACCGGTCAGCAGAATCATCGGTGCCTGAATACCCTGGGCATTCAACTGGCTGATCAATGTCAGGCCGGAGTCGGCTCCCAGTCGGTAGTCCACCAGCAGTACGTCATGCTCAGCCGCAAGGCCCCGTGCCAGGCCCGCGTCGTAGCTGGAAACCCAGTCCAGACGAAAATGCTGATCCGGGACATCCGCCAGCAGCTCGCGGAGGATCAGATAATCATCTTCGTCGTCTTCAATCAGCAGTAGTCGTAGTATCTCGCCCTGAAGCATCAGGCCTCCCGTGTCCGTGGCGAAGGCGGCAGTGTGACCAGCTCCAGCCAATACTTGCCAAGCATTTCCACCAGACCGGCCAGTTCGCTGAAGCTGGACGGCTTGGTCACAAAGGAGTTCGCACCGTCCTGATAGCTGCCAGCCACATCCTCGCAGGCCGAGGACGTGGTCAACACCACGATCGGGATGCGACGCAGGTGCGGATGCTGCTTTATGGCGCCCAGCGCCTCACGCCCGTCCATGCGTGGCATGTTCAGGTCGAGCAGAATCAGGTCAGGCATCGGGTAACGCACCCGGTCCTGGTACGGAGGCGTGCCGAGCAGATAAGCCAGCAATTGCTCACCGTCGTGCACAAACCCCAGCAGGCTGTCTGCACGCCGTTCGGCAAAGGCCTCGCGCATCAGCAGACAATCGTCCTCGTCGTCGTCAGCCACGAGAATGTGCCGCAGGCGTTGGGCTGTATCTCTCGCGCTCATGCGATTGTCAGGCTCCATGATCGATGACCCTCATCAGAGTGTAGACCCTCTCCGGCAGTAGCCTTTCTCGCGGTGGTGATGCCGGCGCCGACAGCTCATGGCGCCCCCCGGTCAGCCGGTGGCAGGCTCTCGGGTGCATCAATGACGGCAGCGGCGCGGAAGGTAACAGTAAACACGCTGCCCTGGCCAGGCTCGCTGCGCGCATGGATGTCGGCCTGGTGCCGTTCGGCAATCTTGCGCACGATCGCCAGACCGATGCCGGTACCGCTGAACTGCTGGCGATCATGCAGACGCTGGAACGGATTGAAGATCCGGTCGAGGTATTTTTCATCAAAACCGATACCGTTGTCCGCCACATGCAGCCTCCAACTGCCATCCTCCCCGCGCTCACCGTAAACCTGAATGATCGGCGGCTGATCCTGCCGATGAAACTTCAGCGCGTTGCTGAGCAGGTTCTGCAGCAGCTGACCCAGTTGCCGTGGATCGCCCTGGATCGAGGCCAGGGGGCTGCGTTCAATTCGCCCGCCGGAACTCTCGAGCGTCGCCTCGAGATCCAGCAAGACGCCATCGAGGATCTGATCGAGCGCCACCGGCTGCAGCGCCCCGCCCTGTGTGGTTACGCGTGAATAGCTGAGCAGGTCCTGGATCAGGTTCTGCATGCGACCGGAGGCCTGACGCATGCGCTTGAGGTAATCCCTGCCTGTCTCGTCCAGTTGATCGGCCCGCTGTTCCAGCCGCTCACCGAAAGCCTGAACCTTGCGCAGCGGTTCCTGCAGATCATGGGAGGCGATGAAGGCGAAATCCTGCAGCTCCCGATTACTGCGCTCGAGTTCCGACACCGCCGTACGCAGTTGCGCCTCGTTCTGCTTGCGGTCCGTAATGTCCCGGAAAAACACCGACAAGCCGTCATCAAACGGATAGGCGCTGATGTCGATCCAGCGTTGCTGCGCCGCAAGGTAGAACTCGAAGTGCTGGCTGCGGCCGGACGACACCGCCTCATGGTAGCGCCGGTAGAATTCCGAGGGACGAGCTTCCGGGAAGACATCCCAGAGATTCTGGCCGAGCAGCTCCGATGCCTTGCGATCGAGCATGCGTTCAGCCCGGGCATTGACGTAGCTGAAACACCACTGGGGATCCACCGAGAAGAATGCATCGGTAATACTGTCGAGGGTATTCTGCATGCGCTCTGCCATGCGCTGCAGCTCATTCTCGGCCCGGACCGAATCGCTGATGTCCTGGACCGCGCCCTGCACGTGCGTCACCTGGCCGTCGCGGCCACGCAGGGCTCTGCCTATCAGGCGTACCCAGATCCGCTCACCGGACGTATTCAGGGCCTGACAATGCAACTGGTAATCCTCGCCCTGCTGCATGCACCGCTTGAGCTGGGCGCGCAAGGCCCGATGGCATTCGGGCACATAGAGGTCTGTCACCCGTTCCAGATCAATAACACTGCCTGCGGGCAACTGATGTATCGCACACACCTCGTCAGACAGAATCACCTTGTTCTGCTGCAGGTCGATGATCCATCCACCGATCCGTGCCACGCTTCCAGCTATCTGGAACAGCGTACGGTGTTGCTGGAAGGTCTTTTCCATCGCCCGCTGCTCGGTTACATCCCGCGCTACCACGTAGATGATGCGATCGGCGCCCAGCGCCGCATTCAGCTCCAGAGTGATCACACCGCCGGAGGCCTTGCGTACGCCAAGATCCAGGTGCGCCACCCGCTCTCCCCGGGCAAGCCTGTTCATGGCTTCCTCGGCCCGGGGTCTGTCCGCAGGGACGAGGATCTCCATGTAGGGCTGATCGATAAGCTCGCCCGGCAGATAGCCCAGGGCGTTGAGCATGGCGGGGTTGAGCTGCACAAAAAGGCCCTTGAGGCTGATCATGCAGAACATGTCCAGCGAGAGGCTGAAGAACTGGTCCCGCTCGGCCAGGGCCTGACCGGCCTTGAGTTCAGCCGTGCGGTCACGCAGGGTGATCACCCAGCCACCACCCTGCCCGCCTCGGCGCAGCAATACCGCCCGATAGGCAATATGCCTGGGCGAATGGCCGGCGCGGTGCTCGAACTCACCGGCCAGGGCCTGGTCCCCCGGTTCCTGCCAGTTCGCCGGATGCAGCGGGGTCCAGGTCGAGAGGCTGCCGGGCTCGGCATCGGCGGGAATGTTCAGCAGCGCACGGGCCGCCGGGTTGCTGAAACTGACGATACCCTCGGCATCCGTGGCAATCAGGCCCTCCTGCAGGCTGTCGGTGACCGCCTGGGTAAAGGCCAGCTGCCGTTCCAGCTCGCGCCTGGCAGACTTGATTCCGCGCAGGTCCTTGGCGATACCGAACACACCGGTCACTTCGCCGTTGATGATCACCGGCAGGTGGGAGACGTCCAGCTCCAGCAACTCGCCAGCTGCGTTGCGAATGGAGGTCTCATAGCGCACGGGCTCGCCGGCCAGACTCCGGTTGAAGTTCTCCACCAGGAAGGGACGCTCGGCCGGATCGACAAGGCTGCTGTAATGGGTGCCCGTGACCTGCTCGAGGGTCAGGCCGGTCAGTGCCAGACCCGCATCATTCATGATGGTGAAGACGCCTTGACGGTCAAAGGAGAACACCGCATCGGGATTATGCGAAAACAGCGAACGGTAGCGTTGCTCACTGGCGACCAGACGGGCCTGGTCCTGATCACGCTCCAATGCCAGGGCCGCCAGCTGCGTGCAGCTGAGCATGATCTGCGAATCAACGCCCGGCAGATCGCTTTCGCCACTGTATAGCGAGAGTGTACCCAGAACGGCGTTGTCCCGGCTCAGCATCGGCATGCACCAGCATGAACGCAAACCCGCAGCCAGTGCGGCATCCCGGTAGCTGTCCCAGAGACTGGAGGTCGCTATCTCATCCACCCGGATGGCCTCTGCCCGGAATGCCGCTGTCGCGCAACAACAGCTCCCCGCAGCGACGGCAATCCCGTCGACAATGGCCCGGTATGACTGCGGCAGGCTGGGCGCACTGAGCACCTGCAGGGTAGCGCTTTCGGGGTTGACCATGGTGATGGACGCACGGCACCCGGGCAGTCGCTGCTCCATCATCACGCAGACCTTGTCGAGAATCAGCGGGAGCGGTTCCTGGGCCGAGATCATGCCCAGCACATCGCGCTGCTGCGCGGCGAAGCGCTCCTCCACCACCAGCGCACTGATATCCCGACCGACAGCCACCAGCATGCGTGACTCCGCATCCCATGCCGCTGACCACATCATGTCCACCTGCTGGCCATCACGATGCCAGAAACGGTTGCGCGAATTGCGCAACACTCCGACCTGGTCCATGCGCTCGATCATCTTCAGGGCACGCCCCTCGTCCTCGATGACCATGAACTCCATCACGGAGCGGCCCTGCATCTGCTCTGGTCGATAGCCGAGGATCATGCCGGCCGACTGACTGACACGCAGAAAACGCCCCTGGGCATCGATGGCGCACAGCAGATCCAGGGAGTGATACATGATCTGCTCATTGAACGCATGCAGCTCCGACTGGCGCTGCAGATTGGAGCGCAGCGTGCCGGTCAGCCGGCGTAGCAGACGGCTGCGCTGATTAGCCAGGCTGGTCATGCGCTGGGCGATCATCAACAGCATGCCTGCCAGAAGCAGGAAGACAAATTCACCGGTTGCCAGACCACCACTGGTGCCCGAGGCGTACTGGCGGCTTATCAGGGTCTGCAATCGCCAGGGCTCACCGTGTTCCAGATCCAGGGTACGGGAGTGCACCGGCAGGAATGCACCCTGGGAGGCGGTTTCCAGGATAGCGTGCCCGGCGCGCTCGATGCGCACGCCAAAGGGCCCCAGGTGCCCGGTCATTACACTCTCCAGCAGCCGGCTCAGGTCAATGCCCGCCGCCAGCAGCCATGTCTCCCCTTCCAGCTGCAGCGGCATGACCAGCAGACCCAGGTTGCCGACCTGATGTTCAAGATGCACACGGTCCCCGGGAAGGGTCTGGTCATGGGTCTGCCAGTAGGCCGCCATGTCAACGCTGGCGAGTAGCCCGGACGCACCTGAAACCATGCCTGGCTGTCTTTCTCCCAGAAACACGGGTTGCAACTGCCGATCCAGCAGCGCGATAAAGTGCAGGTCGGGATGATCGCGCAGATAACTGCCGGATTCCTGAA
Source organism: Pseudomonas sp. (assembly GCA_016763285.1). Classification (GTDB taxonomy): domain Bacteria; phylum Pseudomonadota; class Gammaproteobacteria; order Pseudomonadales; family Pseudomonadaceae; genus Halopseudomonas. The sequence continues at coordinate 18,598 of JAESUC010000087.1, read as the reverse complement.
GCCAGACGTCGGCCGGCGGCAGCGCTGCACGCAGTTCCCAGCGTTCGCCCATTCGCTGCAGCAACATCATCCGTGCCTGGAGGCTGCGCTCCAGATGCTGCGCGGTAGCGTCCAGCAGCAGATCACTGTTGGCTTGCAGATAGCGGATATGTGCCAGCGAGGACTGATGCCAGGCAATGGCTGCAGCCAGGGCGCTGAGCATGCCGAGACCCAACCCAAGGCGAGTGAACGAAAGCGAACTGCCTGAAGGCAGCAGGCTGTAGCCGAGCATGCCGAGACCCAGCAGACCGGTCATCAGCACGGCCATCAGGTTGGTGGAATACTTGAATCCGACCCAGAACGGCAGGCTGGCCAGCCCCAGGATCGCCATCAATTGCAACAGGGACACCAGCAGCAGCACCGCAGCCACCCCCCGCGCGGCCCAGCGCCCTGCGCGTCCCGGCACCAGCAGCGCCAGGGTGGGCAAGAGCATGACCAACGCCAGACCGTCGCGCATGCGCAGGAATCCGCTGAGCAACGAAAGCCCCTGATCCTCGCCGCCAGCAATGCGTGAGTGCACCAGTGTGTAGCCGCACAGGACAGCAATGCCGGCGGCGGGCAGCACACGCAACCAGGCCCGACGTGCTAGGCAGGTCAGCAGCAGGATACCGATCAGGGCCGAGAGCACCGCGCTGTCCGGCAGGAGTATGACCGTGGCCAGGGTCGGCGCCTGCTGCAGCAGGAAATCGCTACCCGCGAACAGGCCCAGCATGACCAGGCCGCAGCCGAGCATGAACAGGAAGGCCTGGATCAGAATGAGGCGGGTAATCACAGAGGCGCCCGCAATACTGCAGCCGGCTTGACGGCGCCCAGGCATGGCGCGCGGGCGGGGGCAGAAGCGGACAATATTGGCATTATGGGTCTCCGCGACGTGGTCAGGTATCAGCGGTATGCAGAACCACTGGCGCCCGAATTATGACACCCTGTTTCGAGAAATGTACCAAATCAGTTTCAGCCCGCGCCACCGCCGTTTCGAGAGAGCGTTTACCGCCCTCCCTTGAATGCCTCCAGCATGGCACCCATGGCAGCGTGAATGGCGCTGACCGCCTTGAGGGGCCGGACCATGACCTTGAAGTCGATGATCTGGCCGGCCTCGTTCCATTCGATCATGTCCACGCCGTTGACGGTGACACCGTCGATTTCGGTCTGGAATTCCAGCACGGCATGTTGGCCCTGCACGACCTCACGCAGGTAGACAAAATGACCGGGCTCGTTGAGCACCTTCATCGCCGCCATCAGATACAGACGGGTAATCTTCTTGCCGACCTGGGGTGTATGCACCACCGGCGAATGGAAGACCACGTCCTCGGCGAGCAGACTGTCCAGACCTGCGGCATCCTGGTTGCGCACGATCTCGTGCCATTGCTCCACTACCTTGCTCATGTCGTTCTCCTGTCTGGTTCCGGAACAGGCGCCATTATCAGAGTGCCGGCCCGGATTGATCGGTATGTGTTTCACGCTGCTGGTCTGCCCATAACCGGGCGTAAGCACCCCCGGCTGCCAGCAGATCGCCATGGCTGCCCTGCTCCACCACCCGTCCCTGGTCGAGTACCAGAATGCGCTCGGCGTGCACGATGGTCGAAAGTCTATGGGCGATGGCGAGCGTGGTGCGCTTGCGCGACACCAGGTTCAGGGCATCGAGGATCAGGCGCTCGGCGTGGGTATCCAGAGAAGAGGTAGCCTCATCAAGCACCAGAATAGGCGGATCCTTGAGCAGCACCCGGGCAATGGCGATGCGCTGCTTTTCGCCGCCGGAGAGTTTCAGCCCGCGCTCGCCGACCTGCGTATCCAGCCCATCGGGCAAACGCCGGACAAAATCTTCCAGTTGCGCCATCTGTAACGCTTGCCAGATCTCTTCCTCGCTCGCCCCGGGGCGGCCATAGGCAATGTTGTAGCCGATGGTGTCGTTGAACAGCACTGTGTCCTGGGGCACCACGCCAATCGCCCGGCGCAGGCTGTCCTGGGTCACCGAGCGAATATCCTGCCCATCGATGCGGATGGCCCCTGCAGATACATCGTAGAACCGGAAAAGCAGCCGAGCCAGGGTCGACTTGCCAGCGCCGCTGGGCCCGACAATGGCCAGGGTATGCCCGGCCGGCACGTGCAGACTGACGCCCTGCAGGATCGGCCGATCAGCATGATAGGCGTGCTCGACACAGTCAAAATCAACCGCGCCGCCCTTTACCTCCAGCTCGCTGGCATCCGCCGCGTCGGCCACCTTCACCGGCGCCTCGAGCAGACCGAACAAGCGCTCGATATTGGTCAGCGCCTCGCGGATCTCCCGGTAGATGAAACCGAGAAAGCCCAATGGAATGAACAGCTGCAGCATGTACGCGTTGATCATGACCAGTTCACCCAGGCTCATATCTCCAGCCGCTACCTGATTGGCGGCCATGACCATCATCAGGGTCACGGAGCCGGCAATGATCAGCGCCTGGCCTGAATTCAACGCCGCCAGCGACAGGCGGTTCTTCATCCGGGCAGCTTCCCACCCCTCCAGGTGGTGGTCATATTCCTGCGCCTCGAAACGCTCGTTGCCGAAATACTTTACCGTCTCGTAGTTCAACAGACTGTCGACCGCCCGCGTGTTGGAACTGTTGTCGAGCTTGTTGCTCTCGCGTACAAACCGGTTGCGCCACTCGGTGCACCAGATCGAAAAGGCGCCATAGAGCAGCACCGAGCCCAGCACCGTCAGGGCATACATGGGGCTGAAATTGATCAGCAGAATGACGGCGATCAAGCCGATCTCGAGCAGTGTCGGCAGGATGTTGAACACCATGAATCGCAGCAGAAAGCTGATACCACTGGTGCCCCGCTCGATATCCCGGGCCAGACCGCCGGTGCGACGTGACAGATGGAATCCCAGGTCCAGCCGATGCAGATGCTCGAACACCCTGAGCGATACCCGGCGCATGGCGCGCTCGGCTACGCGGGCAAAGACCGCATCGCGCATTTCCGAGAAAAACACCGAGCCGAAGCGCAGCAGACCATAGCCGGCCAGCAACGCAACCGGCACCAGCACCAGGGCATCGGAGGTGTCCTCGAAGTGCTCGACGATGAGTTTCAGCGCCCATGGCACCGCGACCCCGGCCAGTTTCGCCAGCAATAGAAAGCCCATCGCCAGAGCCACGCGACCACGAAACTCGGTAAGGTAGGGAATCAGGCTGGTAATGATGCGCCAGTTGACTGGCCCACCGGCATATTGGCTATCTGAATTGGGGCGCACTGGGTTTCCTTGGAAAAAGCGGCAAGCGGCAAGCTAAAAGCTGGAAGCTGGAAGCTGGAAGCTGGAAGCTGTCCGAGTGTGGAAGAGTTCAGCTGCTGACGCAGAACAAGGTTTAGCTTTCAGCTTTCAGCTTCCAGCTTCCAGCCAAAAAACCAAACCTTGGACACCGAGCCTTCCAACCACTCGTACAACTTGCCGCTTGAAGCTTGCCGCTTGCGGCTGTTGTTTCAGTCCTCGTGCGGAATCGGGTCGCGGTTGACGTCCCAGCCTACCAGCAGGATGGTCGCCAGCACGCCGAAGGCCAAACCTATCCAGGGCTCGAAGAATGCCAGCGCCGCGCCGATAAGCACCACGGTACCGCGAGCAGTGTTATTTTGCGGAATGGCCATGGCCACATAGGCACAGGCAAAACCGGTCAGGACCAGAGTCAGTGACAAGGCGATACCCAGCAACGGCTGTAGACCAGTCAGTAGCGGCAGCAGGAAGAACAACAGCGGTATGCCCATCAGATAATAGGAGGCCAGACCACTGTGCAGGCTATTCATGTTTTCCTTACCCTGCTTCCAACGCTGCACGATGATCACCTGTACACCCGTCCACATTGCGCCCTGTGTCGGGAAGAACGGCGCAGTTATGCCCATTACCGCGTTGCGGATCGCCACGGAAAGATGTGTGCGCGTCGGGTTGATATCGATATGTTCATCGTGACGTGCGGTCAAGCCATCACGGATAACTTCGTTGCCGGTAACCATGTCGCCGAACAGGATGACGTAGGTAATGATGGCCAACGGGATGCCCTGCAGGAACATCTCCAGGCTTGGCCAGCCAATGGCGAAAGGCGACATCTGCGCCCAGGCATCCGCAACCGGCGGGAACAGAATACCCCACTGGATATCGTAGCTCACCTCCCCGACCAGGGGACCTACAACCGCAGCGATAATGAAGCCCGGTAGCAGCCCCAGCGCACCGATGATCGCAAAAATCTTGTATTTGGCCTTTAACGTTTGCATCGGGATGGAGAACGCGAATATCAAACAGACTGCGCAGGCCAGCGTGATCGCGATCGGCTGCTGCAACAGAAAGCGCTCGGCGTCATCAATAAATACCCGCTTGAGCGCAGCAATTGCCGCGCCCAGGATGATTCCCGCCTTGAGCGTGTCAGGCAGCCAGAGTACAAATTTCTTGCCCAGTCCCGTCAACCCGAGAAAGAACAACAACGCAGCGAAGTTGAGCGACAAGGCGGTCATCGCCTGCCAGCGCGAGGCTGGATCATCATACCCACCCAGCACATAGGCCAGCACCAGCGGCAGCGCCGGTGTAATCCAGCCAGGCGCGTATGGTTCACCGAAAATGATGATTGCCGAGGCAATGATTGCGGAATGGATCATGGAGACGGCCACCGCCTCTTCAAACCCTAGACCGAAAAACTCCATCATCAAGGGCACCAGGGCCAGGCCGGTTGCAGCAGCCACAAACAAACCCTGAAGGGCTTCCTGCCAATAGAGGCGGGTGTGGTAGAAAGGCAAGCGGAAGGTAAACGGGCCCCAGTGCCAACCTGGCTGTTCGGGTTTTGACATTACAAACTCCATGGCTCTGATTTATTGTTGTGTGAAGCGGGCGCTCAGGCCTGCTATCGTATCCAATCCATTATGCAGCTACTGACAGAAAATAGGCATAGCTTGGCTTGCTTATCGGCGCGTTCGATCGCGCGGCTGGCGCACCGACAAAAAGGGTCGGACCAACCGCCACAAGGCCCGCCGCAACTGGGCTGCCGGACAACCGAGGGTCGCTCGAGCCACCTCCCTGCCTCGTCCTGCGCAGCTGTTTGTGCGTTATCACGCCCATGAATAATCTGCACCAGAAGCTCAAGCGCGGCCCTCTGCGGCCCGGTCATCGGCGGCGGCCTGCTCCTCGTCCAGACGCTGACGTACCGCATCCGGAGAGCTGGTACCGCGTGCCAGCAGGCTGTATAGCAGGGGAATGACAAAGAGCGTAAGGACCGTGGACACGCTCACCCCGAACACCACCACGATGCCGATCACCGAGCGGGTTTCGGCACCCGCGCCAAAGGCCATGACCAGCGGCACAGCGCCGGCGACGGTGGTCGCCCCGGTCATCAGAATGGGGCGCAACCGTAGTGTACTGGCCTCCACCAGGGCTTCGTCAAAGGAGCGACCGGCATCGCGCAACTGGTTGGCAAACTCGACAATCAGGATCCCGTTCTTGGCGGCCAGACCGATCAGCATGACCAGGCCGATCTGACTGTAGAGATTGAGACTGTTACCGGTCAGCCACAGGCCGAACAGGGCACCACCAATCGCCACCGGCACCCCCAGCATGATGATCAGCGGATGAACGAAACTCTCGAACTGGGCGGCCAGCACGAGAAAGACCACCAGAAGCCCGAGCATGAACACGAACAGCAGCGACCCCCCGGCATTGCGCAGGTCCAGGGATTGGCCCTTGTAATCGATCACCAGCGTATCGGGCAGATGCTCGCGCGCCAGTTGCTCGACGTGGTCCAGCGCGGCGCCCAGGGCCACGCCATCCTGCAGCGAGGCTTCTATGGTGATAGCGCGGTTGCGGTTGTAGCGATTGAGGGTGGTCGATCCGGCATACTCTTCTATGGTGACCAGGTTCGAAAGCGGTATCAGTTGCCCGGTGGTATCGGATCTGACGTAGATATTGTTCAGTGAACCCACGCTGCGTTGCTCGGAGCGCTCGCCTTCAAGAATGACGTCGTACTCTTCACCGTCGTCGATATAGGTGGTGACCCGACGCGAACCCAGCATGGTCTCCAGGGTGCGCCCGATATTGCTGATATTGACGCCCATGTCGGCAGCACTGTCGTAGTCGATGGCGATTTCCAGCTGGGGCTGGGTTTCCTTGAAGTCGGAATCGATGTTGACCAGGCCCGGGTTACTCTCCTCGATCTTCTCCAGCAGCGTGTCACGCCACTGCGCCAGCTGCTGGTAATCGCCGGCACCTCCGATGACCAGCTGGAAAGGCTGCGACTGTCCGCCGGCAAACCCCTGACGCATCACCGGAAATGCCCTGACACCGGAGAGGTCGGCCAGATCCTTCTGCACATCCGCCATGATCTGCCACCCGCCCCGGCGTTCGGCCCAGTCTTCGAGCACCACAATGACGATGCCGGTATTGAAGGTGGTAACGGTGCCGAAGGAACGCGGGGCGCGTACCAGCAGGCGAGTCACCTCGCCATTGTCGACGTACTTCATCATCCGCGACTCGATCTCATCCATGTAATCGGTCATGTACTCGTATGTCGCGCCCTCCGGCCCGTTGACGATGATGAAGAAGGCGCCGCGATCCTCCCGCGGCGTGTACTCCGACGGCAACTGGGAAAACAGCCAGCCAGCAAAACCGAACAGCGCAGCCAGCCCCAGCAGGGACACCCAGCGCCAGCGCAGGACGACCCGCAACACCTGCGCATAGTACCGGCGACTGACAGCCAGGGTCTGGTCTACCCAGCGGCTGAGCCGGTTGTCCTCGCCGTGGGCCTTGAGAACCTTGGAAGCCAGCATCGGCGAAAGCGTCAGGGCAACGAAGCTGGAGAAGGCCACGGCTGCGGCCATGGTCAGGGCGAATTCGGAAAAGAGACGGCCCACATCGCCCTGCAGGAAAGCGATGGGCACAAAAACGGCGATCAGTACCAGCGTGGTCGAGACCACCGCGAAGGCGACCTGCCGCGAGCCGCGGTAGGCCGCGACCAGGGGCGTCTCACCCTCCTCGTCGATACGCCTGCGCACGTTCTCGAGCACGATGATGGCGTCGTCCACAACCAGACCGATGGCCAGTACCAGGGCAAGCAGGGTCAGCAGGTTGACGGTAAAACCAAAGAGCAACAGGGCGATAAAGGTGGCGGTCATCGACACCGGCACCGTCACGGCCGGAATCAGGATGGCCCGTGGACTGCCAAGGAACAGGAAGATCGAGAGCACGACCAGCACCAGGGCAATCGCCAGGGTGGTATAGACCTCTTCCACGGCGCCTTCGATGAATACCGAACTGTCGAAGCTGGGCAGAATCTGCATGCCTTCGGGCAGCGTCCCGTTCAACTCTGCCACCAGCGCCGAGGAGACCCGCGATACCTCCAGGGTGTTGGCCGTGGACTGGCGCTCCAGGCCGATGCCTACCATGGGCACCGTGTTGCCACGGAACAGGTTGCGGTCCTCTTCGGTGCCGCGCTCGACACGGGCCACATCACCCAGGCGAACCAGATAGTTGTCCGGTCCACGGGCTATCACCAGACGGGCGAAATCCTCGGCTGTCTCGAACGAACGGGCGACCCGGGCGGTGAACTGCCGACTGCGCGATTCGATCGAGCCGGCCGGCAGCTCGACGTTTTCGGCACGCAGTGCGGCCTCGACGTCGGCGGCGGTGAGGTTGCGTGCGGCCAGCGATTGGCGGTCCAGCCAGACGCGCATGGCATAGCGCTGGGAGCCGCCTACGCGTACCCGGGCGACGCCTTCAAGGGTGGAAAAGCGGTCCACCAGAAAGCGCTCGGCATAATCGGTCAGCTCCGGCAGGGTTAGCCGATCGCTGACCAGATTCCACCAGATGATGACTTCCTGGTTGGCATCGAGCTTCTGCACTTCCGGCGGATCAGCCTCGGCGGGAAGATCATCGAGAATACCCGAGACGCGATCACGTATGTCGTTGGCGGCCTCGTTCACGTCCTTGTCGATGGCAAACCGGACGGTGATCTGGGAGCGGCCATCCTGGCTCTGGGATTCGATGTATTCGACGCCCTCGACGCCGGCAATACGCTCTTCGACGATCTGGGTGATCTGGGAGTCGACCACGCTGGCTGCGGCGCCGCGGTAGTTGGTTTCCACCGTGACCACCGGCGGATCGATGTCGGGGTATTCGCGCAGGGGCAGCATGCTGAATGCCACCAACCCGAAGATGACCAGCAGCAATGCCAGCACACTGGCAAATACCGGCCGCTTGACCGAAGTATCAGAAAGAATCATGGCAATGCTCCGGGTGCGTCAGGGGGTAGCCGAAATCACGGCCCGTGGGGACTCGCCCGGTTCAAGTTCGGCCTTGATGGTGATGGTCTGGCCGGGCTGCAGGCGAAAGTTGCCGTGGGTCACAACCCTGTCTCCGGCCTCCAGCCCTGCCACGACTTCCACCAGCCCGGGCTGCCGCAGACCCGTCTGCACCTGTTGCCGACGCGCGATGAACCGATCCTCGGCTGCCTCCACCACCATCACGAACTGGTCACGCCCCAGGGGCAAGAGCGCCTCCTCGGGTATCATTACCGCCTGCCTCGGTTCGCTGCGCAGATCCACCGTCATCAGCATGCCCGGCTTCAGGCGACCATCGGCATTGTCGATCAATGCACGCACGCGGATCGACCGTGTCACTGGATCCACCTCATTGTCCAGACTGGCCACCTCGCCACGAAAGCGTTCGGCCCCATAGGCACGGCTGGTGGCCACCAGCTCCTGGCCCGGCGCAATCTGCGCCATCAGAGTCTCGGGGATACTGAAATCAAGCTTCATCACCGAGTCGTCATGCAGGGTCGCCACCGGCATGCCCGGCGCCACCAGGGTGCCCACGCTGACCTGACGCAGGCCGACGACGCTGTCGAAGGGCGCGCGTATCAACCTATCGGCCAGACGGGCCTGTACCGCCTGCAACTGGGCGCGTGCAATGTCCACGGCACGCCTGCGATCATCCAGCTCCTGGCGGGAAAGCACCCTGCTCTCGACCAGTTGCTGCGCCCGCGCCAGCTGACGCTGGGCGTCGGCCAGACTGACCTCGGCCTCCTGCAGTTGTGCCAGTTGCTCGCTGTTGGTCAGCTCCACCAGCACATCACCGGCCTTGACCCGCTGCCCGTCGTCGAATCGCACGCGGGAGATGGTCGCGGTGATGTTTGCACTGATGACCGCGGTCTCGTTCGCATTGAGGGTGCCGAGCGCCTCGATGGGATTGGCAATCTGCCGACTTTCGGCCACTACCGCGATCACCGGCAATGGTGCCTGCTGGGCCAACGACGTCAGGGACCAGACGCTGGCCATGAGAGCCAGCAATACCTGTCTGCGATTCAACATCCTGTGATTCCTGTCTGGGTTGGTGCGGCGTGCTGGATGGGGCTTGCAACGCCGGTCGCCATGCTATCGGGCCATGTGCTCGTCGAGAAAATGGCGCATGGCTGCGAAGGCGCGCCCGGCCACTACCGGATTATACTCGGCTTTGCCCGGCATGTTGGCGGCCGGGTCGGTGAAGGAATGGACTGCCCCACCATAACTGTTCAGCTGCCAGTCTACCCCGGCATTGCGCATTTCCTGCTGGAAGGCCAGGACCTGCTCTTCAGGTACAAAGGGATCATCCGCGCCGTGCAGCACCAGCACCGGAGTACGGATAGCTTTGGCGTCCTGCGGATCAGGCGTATCCAGATTGCCGTGGAAGGAAACCACTCCCTTTACGTCTGTACCGGAACGGGCCAGCTCGAGCACCGCCCCGCCGCCAAAGCAGAAACCGATGGCGGCGATATTGTCGACGTCCAGCGGCGCGCGATCGGCCTGGGCCCGAAACACCTCCAGGGCCGCATTGACCCGCTCACGCATCATCGCCCGATCACTGCGCACCGTCGTGGCGGCCTGGCTTGCCTCGTCGGTGTTCTGCGGGCGGATATCCTTGCCGTACAGATCGGCGATGAATACCACGTAATCACTACCGGCTACCTCGCGGGCCTTCTGCTCGGCACCGGAGGTCACACCCATCCAGTTGGGAACCATCAGCAGGCCCGGACGGGTGTCCCGGATGCTGTCGTCGTAGACCAAGGTACCCTGATAGGCCTGGCCGGCGATATCGTAGGAAACCGGTGTGGACACCATGTCGGCGCTGACATTGCCGGCGACGCCCACAGCGGAGGCCAGCAACAGCCTGGTGAGTGTTTTCTTCATCTGTCAATTCCCTGTCAGTATGGTTGGCGTGCACAGAGGATAGCCCCTGAGGGCCTCCACGGGGGCGTTTTCACAAAATGTCGAAAACTATTGGCTACGCCACAACAAAAAGCCCCGCCTGACAGAGTCGGGCGGGGCTTTTTCACGGCACGGCGGATTACTTGCTCAATTCCACCAGCAGCGCGTTGAGGCGACGCACATAGGCGCCGGGGTCCTGCAGACTTTCACCGGCAGCCAGCGCAGCCTGATCAAAGAGAATGTGACTGAGGTCGCCGAAGCGGGCCTCATCCTGCTCCTGGTCCAGCTTCTCGAGCAGCGGGTGAGCCGGGTTGATCTCCATGATCGGCTTGCTTTCCGGGGCCTTCTGTCCGGTCGCTTCCAGGATCTTGCGCATCTGCAGACCCATGCCGTCCTCGGTCACCACCAGCACGGCCGGAGAGTCGGTCAAACGGTGCGAGACCTTGACGTCGTCAACGCTGTCGGCCAGCACATCCTTGATGCGCTGCACCAGATCGGCCTTGGCCTTGGCGGCTTCTTCCTGGGCCTGCTTGTCCTCTTCGGCATCCAGCTTGCCCAGATCCAGATCACCGCGGGCAATGTCGACGAACTCCTTGCCGTTGTACTCGTTGAGATGGCTCATCAGCCACTCGTCGATACGGTCGGTCAGCAACAGCACCTCGATACCCTTCTTGCGGAATATCTCCAGGTGCGGGCTGTTCTTGACCTGGTTGTAACGCTCGCCGGTCAGATAATAGATCTTGTCCTGGCCTTCCTGCATGCGCTCGATGTAGGTATCCAGGCCGACCACTTCGGAGTCGTCGTTCTGTTGGGTCGAGGCAAAACGCAGCAGGCCGGCGATCTTCTCGCGGTTGGCGTAGTCCTCGGCCGGACCTTCCTTCATCACGCTGCCGAAGTTCTTCCAGAAGGTCGCGTACTGGTCGGGATCCTTCTTCGCCAGCTTCTCCAGCATATCCAGCACGCGCTTGGTCAGCGCAGATTTCATGCTGTCGATCGCCGGGTCCTTCTGCAGGATCTCACGGGATACGTTCAGGGACAGATCGTTGGAGTCGACCACGCCCTTGATGAACCGCAGGTACAGGGGCAGGAATTGCTCTGCCTCGTCCATGATGAAAACGCGCTGCACATACAGCTTGAGGCCGCGGGGGGCTTCACGCTGGTAGAGATCGAAGGGCGCGCGGCCAGGCACATACAGCAGACTGGTGTACTCGAGCTTGCCTTCGACCTTGTTGTGGCTCCAGCTCAGCGGATTCTCGAAATCATGGGAAACGTGCTTGTAGAACTCCTGGTATTCCTCGTCGCTGACTTCAGAACGCGGCCGGGTCCAGAGTGCGCTGGCACGGTTGACGGTCTCCCACTCCAGCTCCGCTGCCTGGTCGGTGTCCTCGTCCTGCTTCTGCTTGGGCAGCTCGATCGGCAGGGAGATGTGGTCGGAGTATTTCTTGACCACATTGCGCAGACGCCAGCCATCGGCAAATTCCGACTCGGCGGCCTTGAGGTGCAAGACGATACGCGTGCCGCGCTCGGCCTTTTCCACGGTCTCGATGGTGAACTCGCCCTCGCCCGCCGATTCCCAGCGCACGCCCTGGGTCTTGTCGGCGCCGGCGCGGCGGGTGAATACCTCGACCTTGTCGGCGACGATGAAGGCGCTATAGAAACCAACACCGAACTGACCGATCAGACTGGCGTCCTTCTTCTGGTCACCGGTCAGTTGCTGCATGAACGCCGCAGTACCGGATTTGGCGATGGTACCCAGGTTTTCGATGACCTCATCACGGGTCATGCCAATACCGTTGTCCTCGATGGTCAGCGTGTTGGCCGTTTCATCAGAGCTGATACGGATAACAGTGTCAGGTTGATCTTCGAACAGCTCGGGCTTGGCGATCGCTTCGAAGCGAAGCTTGTCCGAAGCATCGGACGCGTTGGAAATCAGCTCGCGCAGGAAGATTTCCTTGTTCGAATACATCGAATGGATCATCAGGTGCAGCAGCTGTTTGACCTCGGTTTGAAATCCGAGTGTTTCCTTCTGGGCTTCCACGGTCATCTTAGATTGTCTCCATATGGTTCGGTTAAAGCATCGTGCAAGAGGCTTCAGGCACAGGGCGCGGCATCAAGGCCGCGCTGATGTGCCCTTAATGGGGACAATGGAGAGGATTTCAAGGTAACGCGTGTTATCGGGAGCGGCGATACCGCACCTGCAGCTCGGCAACATCCGCCGGACGGAAATGGTAGTCCACCTGGTTGACCCCGCTGTTCTGGGTCAACACGATGCGCCGCTCGGGACTGATGGCTTGCAAGCGCCCTTCGTAACTCCGGCCTGCATGGGTACGCAGACGGATCTGCTGGCCGACAAAAAAGGCGGGCTCGTCAAGCAGTGCCAGCACGCTCATGTCCTGCCACTGGGGAGCAGCCGCCTGTGGATCCCGGGCCGGTGCCACGGTGCTGGCCGCGGCCGCCTGCTCCGCCGGCCTGCTCACCGGAGGCGGCGGGTTGCCCAGCCACTGGGGCGTGGTAGCCAGAATAACCTCGCCACTGAGTAGCGTGGCCGGGCGGGTAGGCAGATGCAATCGTAAGAATACCTGAACGGACTGGCCCGCCAGCGGGATGAAATCCAGGCTAAGGGTATAGTCGTCGGTCACCCGTAACAGACCTGGCTGACTCAGCGCGCCGGTGTGCCACTGCAGCAGCAGCTCCGGCCAGGGGCCGGCATCACCGGGCAGGCGGTCCAGCGCACGGGAGGCAAGGGGTTGACTGACCGGGTCAAAGCGGATGGCCAGCGAGCGCCGGACGCGGTCGGGCGGCCCCTCCTCGAATACCAGATCATTACCGCGCCACAGGGCGCGCTCGGGTCTGAATGGCTGACCCATGAGTTCGCCCTCGATCCCGATACTCTCTGTAGTGGCGGCCCACTGCCCTGCAAGCAACTGGCTGAACCGCTCGGGCTCCTCACGGTGGAGCAGCGCCGCGCCGGCCAAAGCCAGCAATAGCCCGAGCAGGATCAGCAGGCGCGCCGGGCGTGAATAGCCACGACCGCGTAATACCAGTGTCAACGGTGCGGCCAGCAAGGCCAGAAGAAAGCGTGCAATGGGAAGATGGCGGGCAGCTATGGCTACCCAGATCCATCCGAGCACGATCAGAAAAACACCGCTGAGAATCAACAGGGCAGGCATGTGTAAATGGCACTCCAGACCAGCAATACGGGGACCTGCGACCCGGTCAACCCAGTTTGAAGTGCGCCCGCGCTGTCGCGATGGGCTCACTGGAACGGGTTTGCCAGGCAGTTATCGCCACATTACCCACTCGCCGCCCCTGACGCCATACCTGACAGGTGGCATAGGTGTCCTTGTACAGACCGGCGCGCAGATAATCGATGGAAAAATCGATGATCTTGGGAAACACCGAGCTGTTCATCGCGATCATCAGGTGCAGCATCGCCGACTGCTCTATGAAGCCGGCAATCACGCCGCCGTGCAACGCCGGCAGCACCGGATTGCCGATATTGTCCTTGCTGATCGGCAGGTGGAAGATCACCTCTTCTCCCAGGTGCTTGAGCTCCAGGCCGATCATGCGCGCGTAGGGGATGGCGTCGATCAGTGGCGCGTAGTCTCCGCTGTCATGGCCTTGCCGCATCAGCTCTTCGATGTCCTTCGAGCGCTCGGTCACAGAACACCTCCTTCAATGTTGCGGGCCAGGGTGCCGTCCGAAGCGGGCTTGCCCATGCGCATGAAAGTACCCACAACGTGGGCGATGGGTTCGTTGCGATCGTCCTGGTAGGCGATGCCCCGGGTAAAGATCACCGTGGGGCTGAGCCGGTAGCACTCGGCAAAACCGAATATGTCCTTGCCGGGTTCCGCCGGATGCATGTAGTCGATCCGCAGATCCAGGGTCGGACAGATCTCGAACTCGGGCAGGAAACAGACCGTGGATATACCGCAGCAGGTGTCCATCAGGGTGGTAATGGCACCGCCGTGTACCACGCCGGTAATGGGGTTGCCGACAATCGCATCGGTATAGGGCAAGCGAAGTACCAGACCTTTTTCGTCCGCGTGCTCGACACTCATGCCCAGCAACTGGCAGTGCCGTAGCACCGAGAGAAAGTTACGACAGCGTTTCTCGATATCACTCATCCGGATTCTCAACTAGAGCACAGGGAATGGGCGGCATAGTACCCACATCGCCGCACAGACTCCAGCGGCAGGGGCGCCACCCACAGAGCGTCACCAGGGAACTAAAGGCAATATAGCCTGACTAAGAAGGGAACAAATCGGGAGACTGAAATGAAAAGCATATTGGCCACTCTCACGTTACTCGGCAGTCTCGGCATGCTGGCAGCGTGTGGACAGGACAACGAGCTGCCCGAACCCGAGGAACGGCCCCCGGCGGCAACCGGCTCGACCGGAGCCGCCACCGGCACGGGCACCGCCACCCCCACCGCGGGCGGCACGGGCACGGCAACCAGCCAGGCCCCCGGCAGCGGCGCCAATACGGCCACCGGTGCCTACATCAATGAAGGCTCAGCCGAATAGGCCATTGGAGAGCACAACAATGAAACCCCTACCCCTGTTGACCACAGGGCCAGCGCTGCTTGCACTGGCCCTGCTTGCTGGCTGCGGCGAAGACAGCGTGGACGATCTGGATCGTATCGACGCCGCGCCTGCCGCCAAGGTAGCCGCGGATGCCATCGAGCCACCCGAAGATGAGCGGGTGCTACCGACCGAGGCCGATCAGAATAATACCGAGAACACGCAATACTGAGCATTACCGGGCAATTGCGCCCCGTTACCCGTTCGGCATTTATCCTTCATTGTGCTTATCCGCCAATGCGTGATATCAATGCTGGGCATTCAACCAAGGAGGATAACCATGAAGAAAATTGGCCTAACAGCAGTACTGCTGGCAAGCCTGGGGCTACTGGCAGCCTGCGAGCAGGAGCCGGAAGACAAGATGGAATCGGCTGCAGAATCAATGGAAGAGGCAGCAGAGGATGCTGGTGATGCCATTGAGCTCAAGGCGCGTGAAGTCACCGGAAACGAGCGCACTACCGGCGAGAAGATGGAAGACGGTCTGAACGAAGCGGGCGAAACCATTGGCGAAGCCTATGACGACAGCGCCGACTACGTTAAGGAGAAGGCTGGCGACGCTGCAGATGCGACGCGTGAAGCAGCTGACTCGATGGAAGAGAGCATGAACGAGTAACAATCTCGCTTTTGCCGGAGCATGCCCGCCAGGGCATGCTTCTTTTCTTTCCTTTCCTTTCTTTTCTTTTCCTTCCCTGCCCTTCCCTTAGCCGCCCCGGCTTACCTTGCTTCGCTCCGTTGTCCTTCGCGTGCAGTACCGTCCAGAGGCTGAGGCCTAGTCCGGTGTATCCTGTTGGATCAAGCCACCGGTGGGGCTGTACATCATTGCCTTGAGCACCCGGGAATGAAACTCGCGCTTGTAGAGCACCCAGACCACCCCTGCGCTGGTCAACATGAACAGCAGCGGATTGATGAACCAGGTCAGACCTGCGAGGGCAAAGTAATAGGCACGCAGGCCCAGGTTGAACTCGTTACCGGCCATCGAAAGCACCGAGGCCGCCCTGGCTGCATAGGCCTTGCGCTCCACTTCCGAGACCTGCTTCTCCCCCACCAGCGGTGCAGAACCGAGCAGCACCGAGGCAAAATTGTACTGACGCATACCCCACGAGAAGGTGAAAAAGGCATAGACAAAGATGCCCAGCATGACCAGCAGCTTCATTTCCGACATCTGACGGCTGACATTGGCCACGAAGGGGATATCGTGCAACAGGTTCTGGGCCCGGTCCGTAGCGCCCATGACGGTGATGATACCGGCCAGGATCAGCAGGGTGCTGGAAGCAAAAAACGCCGTATTGCGTTCCAGGTTACCGATCACGCTGGCGTCCGCTATGCGCTGCTCACGCATCAGCAGCCGCGACATCCAGTCCTGGCGGTAAAGATGCAACACGCTGGCCAGACATGCCGTGTCACGGGCCCGATGGCGCGCGTAGTGGGTGTAGCCTACCCAGCAGAGCATGAACCAGACAAAAGCGAGCAGATTCAGCCACGTCGAACCGGCATCGGGCAGGGAAAATTGCGACAGCATTCGGGCACCTTGTAGAACCAGGAGGAAAGGTACGGTGCAGCCGGGCCGCAAACCGTGACATCCAGTATAGCCAGCATCGTTGCCGCCGGCATCAGACATAAAAAAACCCTGCCGAAGCAGGGTTTTTTCTCACACAGCCAACCGGTTACTTCAACGGCCAGCCAGTCAGTTCAGCCAGGGCCGAACCGATATCTGCCAGCGAACGCACGGTCTTCACACCAGCGTCTTCCAGCGCAGCGAACTTCTCGTCCGCGGTACCCTTGCCACCGGAGATGATCGCACCGGCATGCCCCATCCGCTTGCCCGCGGGTGCGGTTACACCAGCGATATAGGATACAACCGGCTTGGTCACGTTGGCCTTGATGTAAGCTGCGGCTTCTTCTTCGGCGCTACCGCCGATCTCACCGATCATCACGATCGCTTCGGTCTTCGGGTCATCCTGGAACATCTGCAGGATGTCGATGAAGTTGGAACCCGGGATCGGGTCGCCACCGATACCTACGCAGGTGGACTGACCGAAACCGGAGTCAG
Organism: Pseudomonas sp.; assembly: GCA_016763285.1. Taxonomy (GTDB): domain Bacteria; phylum Pseudomonadota; class Gammaproteobacteria; order Pseudomonadales; family Pseudomonadaceae; genus Halopseudomonas. Next base: position 1,744 of record JAESUC010000087.1, on the reverse strand, counting down.
TGGTCTGCTTGACCGCTTCGTAGGTCAGGGTGCCAGAGCGCGACACGATGCCCACTTTGCCAGGCTGGTGAATGTGACCTGGCATGATGCCGATCTTGCACTCGCCGGGCGTGATCACGCCGGGGCAGTTCGGCCCGATCAGGCGCACGCCCAACTGGTCGCAGACGACCTTGCACTCGAGCATGTCCAGAGTCGGAATGCCTTCGGTGATGCAGACGATCAGCTGGATGCCGCCATTGGCCGCTTCCAGAATCGAGTCCTTGCAAAACGGAGCCGGCACGTAGATCACACTGGCGGTGGCGCCAGTCTGCTCGACTGCTTCACGGACAGTGTTGAATACCGGCAGGCCCAGGTGAGTGGTGCCACCCTTGCCCGGTGTCACGCCGCCAACCATCTTGGTGCCATACTCGATGGCCTGCTCAGAGTGGAAAGTACCCTGTGCGCCAGTAAAGCCCTGGCAGATAACCTTGGTGTCTTTGTTGATCAGGATGCTCATTATTTACCCTCCGCGGCCTTGACGACTTGCTGGGCAGCGTCGGTCAGACTGGTTGCTGCGATGATGTTCAGACCACTTTCCTGCAATACCTTGGCGCCCAGTTCGGCATTGTTGCCTTCCAGACGAACCACGACAGGCACCTTCACGCCGACTTCCTTCACTGCGCCAATGATGCCTTCGGCGATCATGTCACAGCGAACGATGCCACCGAAGATGTTGACCAGTACGGCCTTGACGTTGTCGTCAGACAGAATGATCTTGAAGGCTTCGGTCACGCGCTCTTTGGTCGCGCCGCCGCCCACATCGAGGAAGTTGGCCGGCTTGCCGCCGTGGTGGTTGACGATGTCCATGGTACCCATGGCCAGGCCTGCACCGTTGACCATGCAACCGATGTTGCCTTCCAGCGCAACGTAGTTCAGTTCGAACTTGGCGGCATGGGCTTCGCGCGGATCGTCCTGGGACGGATCGTGCATCGCACGCAGCTTGGGCTGGCGATACATGGCGTTACCGTCGATGCCCAGCTTGGCATCCAGGCAGTGCAGATTGCCGTCTTCCTTGATCACCAGCGGGTTGATTTCCAGCAGGGCCAGATCGTAGTCGGCGAACAGGTTGCCCAGGCCAACAAAGATATTGGTGAACTGCTTGACCTGGTCACCCTTGAGGCCGAGCTGGAATGCCAGATCGCGACCCTGGTAGGGCTGCGGACCGACCAGCGGATCAACGATGGCCTTGATGATTTTCTCTGGCGTTTCCTCGGCGACCTTCTCGATCTCGACACCACCTTCGGTGGAGGCCATGAACACGATACGGCGGCTGGAGCGATCGACGACGGCACCCAGGTACAGTTCCTGAGCAATGTCGGTGCAGGCTTCAACCAGAATCTTCGCGACCGGCTGACCGCTGGCGTCAGTCTGATAAGTCACCAGACGCTGGCCCAACCACTTCTCGGCAAAGGCCTTGGCCTCATCCTTGCTCTTGATCAGCTTTACACCGCCAGCCTTGCCACGGCCACCGGCGTGGACCTGGGCCTTGACGACCCACATGTCGCCGCCAATCTTGTCACAGGCTTCGGCTGCTTCTTCGGGAGTGTCTACTGCAAAACCTTTCGAGACGGGAAGACCGTACTCAGCGAACAGCTGCTTCCCCTGATATTCGTGAAGATTCATGCTTATCTACCGTTTTTGATCGTGTAGGAACTGCGTTTCATAACCACGGACTCACAGGACCGCCGTTACCCTTTATCACCCT
>JAESUC010000086.1 GCA_016763285.1 Pseudomonas sp. | reverse complement strand
GCGGCCAGGCGCAACAATACCGGCACTGTGGGTTACGCCTATGGCGCCCAGCTGCTCAACGTTCGCTTCACCGACGCCAATGACGAAATTACCGCGACCGATCAGCAGTTGGCCAACGGCTTTGCCTGGGCCCGAGCCAACGGCGCACGCTGGTTCAACAACAGCTGGGGCGTCGAAATTACCGCCGCCGAGGCAGGACGTATCACCATAGAAAATGCCTTTCCAGCCCTGTTAGCCGAATGGCGCACCGGGGCTGCAGATGAGCGCATCTATGTCTGGGCCACCGGTAACGAGTCACTCAACCAACCCCTGGTCTTCGCAGCGCTGCCCACGCTCTATCCGGAGCTGACCAACAACTGGATCGCCGTCGCCAGCGTGGATTCCGCCACGGGCGCACTCTCGTCATTCTCCAACGCCTGTGGCGATGCGGCCGCGTGGTGCCTGGTCGCGCCGGGTACCGCCATCGTCTCGAGCATCAATCTGGGCGATGATCGTTACGGCCGTTTTTCCGGCACATCCATGGCCACTCCGGCGGTTACCGGCGCCCTGGCCGTGGTCAGCCAGGCCTTCCCGACCCTGTCCAGCGAACAGGTGGTACAGCGACTGCTCTATACCGCAAACAAGGAGGGCCGCTACGCGGATACGAGCCTGTATGGGCAGGGCCTGCTTGACCTGGAGCTGGCCACCCGGCCAGTGGGTACCCTGACGCTGGTCAGTGCCAACGGCACGGCGCTGCCGATCAGCGACTCGGCTCTGGTGCTCGGTGCGCCCTTTGGTACCGGCAATCCGCTTGCCGGCATGCAGATCATGACCACCGACCAGTTGAGTGCAGGGTTTGCGGTGGAACTCGGCCGGTTCATTTCACCTCGCAAGTACCGCTACGACAGCGCCCAGGCCTTCGCACGGCTTGGCCGCAGCCAGACCAGTGAAACATGGGGGCCGCAGCGCCTGATGCGCTTCAGCACTGAAGGCAGCAACGACAGCATGGTCATGACCGTCAGCCAGGCCGGGGGTAGCTTTCTCTCCATCGGGCAGGTCAGCGACATGGACATGCTTGATGGCGCCCATGCCGCACGTATCGGGCTCTCCCAGCTCGACGCCAGTCTGGCCTCACCCTACTGGCTGCAACAGGACGGCGAGCAGACCCTGGCGGTGCGTCAACACTACGCCCTGGGTAGCGCGGGCCTGGACATCACCAGTGCAGCAAGCCCTCTGCGCCAGGGCCTCTCCCTGGGTCTGACCGCGGGCGGCCAGATCTATTCCGCGACCGTCGAAACGGGTTTCATACAGGGACGCGATGGCGTATTCGACAGCCAGGGGCGGGGCGTCTTCGATTTGTCCAGCGCGAGCAGCACCCTCTTCACCGGCCTGCGCGGTCAGATGACGCACGGCGGCCTGAATCTGGCGCATGCCGCCTATATCGGTCAGACGCGGGTAGCCGGCGCGGGTCTGTTCGGCGATCTGGAGAGGGTGACCACCAGCAGCTGGCTGCTGTCCGGCACCTATGACGTCGGCGACCAGGCCTGGGGCATGACGCTGCAACAACCCCTGCGGGTCGAATCAGCCAATGCTCGGGTCACCCTGGCTACCGGCTACCTGGGCAACCAGTTTGATATGCGCTCGGTGTCGCTGAATCTGGCGCCCGATGGACGCCAGATGAATCTGGAGGCCTACTGGCGCAAGCGCCTTGACGCCCAACGGGATCTCAAGCTGTCGTGGCTGGGGATCCGCGAACCCGGGCACCGGGCAGGCGCCGCACCGATCCAGGTCCTGATGGGCCAATGGCAACAGCGCTTCTGACGTAACCGAGCATGCCAGGCCCCTGCGGGCCTGGCGCTATCACTCTGCAGTCAGGTAGGAAGAGCGGGTCAGGCCCAGGCGCAGGGCATCCACAAAACGTGCCCGCTCAGCCGCAGTCAGCCTGGCGCCGGCCACCTTGTCCCGATAACGGGTGACCAGCTCATCCGGTTCGAAATGCACGTAGCGCAACATGTCCTCGATGGTGTCATGGGTTTCGATGCCACCATGCACGACCTTGCCATCGCTACGCAGGTAGACATTGACCGAATCGGTATCGCCAAACAGGTTGTGCATGTCGCCAAGGATTTCCTGGTAGGCGCCGACCATGAATATGCCCAGCAGATAATCCTCACCCTCGCGCAGCTCGTGGACTGGCAAGCTGTTTTCGATACTCTGTTCGTCGACGTAGTGGCGAATCTTGCCGTCGGAATCACAGGTCAGGTCCTGTAGCACCGCCCGGCGCAGCGGCTCCTCGCCCAGTCGGTTGATCGGTATGATTGGCAGCACCTGATCGATGGCCCAGGTGTCAGGCAGGCTCTGGAACACCGAGAAATTGCAGATGTACTTGTCGGCCATCTTGTCATTCAGCTCGTCCAGCACCTGCCTGTGGGAGCGCTGACGGGCCTTGAGCAAGGTGTGCAGGCGGGAGCAGAGGGCAAAGTAACACTGCTCGGCCAGGGCCTTCTGCGCGAGGTTCAACTTGCCCTCGGCATATTGCGCGGCGACATCGCTCATGTAATGGGTCGCCCGCCAGTAGGTCTCGGTGACCATCTCGATATCGTTGTGATCCAGCAGCCCGACCAGATTGCGAACGACCTGGGGCAGACTGTCGATATCCTCGATCGGTGGCACGGTGTCGTTGTGTCGCTCGACATCGGTCACCTGTACGATCAGAACCGCATGGTGCGCGGTCATCGCGCGCCCGCTCTCGGAAAATATGTGCGGGTGCGGCAGATCATGCTCGTCACAGAAATCCTTGAGCATGCCCACGATCGTATGCGCGTATTCGCCCACGTCGTAATTGATCGAACTGGCATTGCGCGAATGGGTGCCGTCGTAGTCGACACCCAGACCACCGCCCACATCGATATGATCAACCGGCAGACCGAGCGAGCGCAGTTCGCCGAAGTAGCGAATCGCCTCACGAAAGCCGTGCTGGTAGTCGGCCAGATTGGCGATCTGCGATCCCATGTGGAAATGCAGCAGGCGCACGCCGTCCTGCAGACCGGCGCCGCGGAACTGATCAACCACGCGCAGCAGTTGGGCGGCAGACAGGCCGAACTTGGACTTCTCGCCGCCGGTATCGGCCCACTTGCTCGACGCCAGCGACGACAGGCGTACGCGCAGACCGACCTGGGGTGTAACGCCCAGCCTCTCGGCTTCTTCAATCACCAGCCGGACTTCCGATTCCTTCTCGATCACGATGAACACATTGTGACCAAGCTTCTGACCGATCAACGCCAGGTTGATGAACTCGCGATCCTTGTACCCATTGCAGACAATGGTGCCGCCCTTGGGTGCCAGCGCCAGAACGGCCATCAGCTCCGGCTTGGAGCCGGCTTCCAGACCGATGGAAACGTTCTCCGTAGCTATGATGTTCTCGACCACCGCCTCCTGCTGGTTGACCTTGATCGGGTAGAGCGCGGTGTAGCCGCTATGGTAATTCAGCTCGGCAATACTCTCGTCAAAAGCACCTGTCAGCTGACGTACCCGATCTTGCAGAATATCGGGAAAGCGCACCAGCAACGGCAGGTCAAGACCGCTATCGCGCAGCTGGGCGACCAGTTCATGGAGATCGATCTGCCGGCCATCGGCACCGCGCGGCATGACTTCCACATGGCCCTGTTCATTGATATTGAAATAGCCGGCACCCCAGTGACGGATCCCGAAAACGCTACGGCTGTCTGCAACCGTCCAGTCTGATGCGTCTTCCTTGCGCGAACGTCGCTGTGACACCATTCGTTAAACCTCCTGACAGGGGCGCCAAAGGCACCCGGAATACTCGTAAACAGGCTACAGGATAAAGCAAAACCCACCGCCTCGCCTGTTCGTCCCGGTCGATAGCCGCTTATTTACGCGCTCTATGCAGTGCCCGCACGCTGGCTGGAAGGCACCTGTCGGGGTAAGGTGCCAAGCATCAGCCGCGCCCTGGTGGGCGCTCAAAACAAGGAGCATTGTCATGCAGCAATATTTCAGTCTTGCCGGACGCACCGCACTGGTTACCGGCGGCAGCCGCGGAATCGGTCGGATGATTGCAAAGGGCTTCCTGCAAGCCGGCGCCCGCGTGATCATCTGCGCGCGCAAGATGGACGAGTGCCAGGCGACTGCCCGGGAACTGGGTGAGTACGGCGAATGCCTGGCCCTGAGCGCCGACCTCTCCTCCGAAGAGGGCGCTCGGCAGTTGTATGCGGACCTGCAGGCCCACTGTGAGCAACTGGACATTCTGGTCAATAACGCAGGCACCAGCTGGGGCGCCCCACTGGAGGAATTCCCGGTCAAGGGCTGGGAGAAGGTCATGCAGTTGAACGTGACATCCGTTTTCAGCTGCATCCAGCAATTGCTGCCACTGCTGCGCAAGGCCGGTTCGGACGCCAGTCCGGCGCGGGTTATCAATATCGGCTCGGTGGCCGGTATCAGCGCCTTCGGCGAGCAGGCCTATTCCTACGGCCCGAGCAAGGCCGCGGTCCACCACTTGTCACGCATGCTGGCCAAGGAGCTGGTGGGTGAACATATCAACGTCAACGTGATCGCTCCCGGGCGCTTTCCGAGCAAGATGACCAGCCACATTCAGAACGATGCCGAGGCACTGGCCGAGGACTGCAAGTTCATTCCGATGCAGCGCTGGGGCCGAGAGGATGAGATGGCCGCTCTGGCGATCATGCTGGCCAGCACCGCCGGTGCCTACATGACCGGCAACATCATTCCGAT
>JAESUC010000085.1 GCA_016763285.1 Pseudomonas sp. | reverse complement strand
GTGAAGGCTTCGCTGTTATTGGATAGCAGACTTTCAAGTGTGGCGCTGGCGCTGGCAATCGAGCTCAGGGCCTCTTCTGCCTGGTTCAGGGTGCGGGTGCCCTGCTGGTTGAGCAGCTTGTCGGCACTGACCACCAGTTCGCTGCTGCGCTGCAGGGTTTCGTTGACCTGGGTGGTCGCCCGGGTAAGCTCGCTGAGCAGGTGGCCGAGTTCTTCGCTCTGGGCAGCCAGGCTGCCGGTGGCGCGCTCCACGTTCTGCAGGGTGCGGCCGATGCTCTCGGCATTCTCGTCCGACAGGATGCTGCGGGCATTGGACATCAACTGGTTGACGTTGGTGATCACGTCTTCCCCGTCCGCCAGCAGGGACGAGATGGGCGAGGGCGCCGCCACGATCACCGGGGGACCGTTATCGCTGGTCAGCGGCGGGCTCGAGGGTGTGCCATGGCTCAATTCGATGACCGAGTTGCCGGTGATGCCGGTGAAGGAAAGCCGCGCGCGGGTGTTTTCCTTGATGGGTACATCGGCACCTACGCGCACCCGCGCGATGACCCGGCGCGGGTCTTGCGGGTCGAGCTGCAGGGATTTGATGTCGCCGACCTTGATCCCGCTGTACTGCACGGCGCTGCCACTGGACAGGCCGGTTACGGCGTCATTGAAGATGACGATGTAGTCCTTGTATTCCCGGCTGGTTGTGGAGCTGCCCAGCCAAAGCGCAAATAGCACTGCCGCAACTGCCGCCAGCAGGGTGAACAAGCCAATCAACACATGGTGAGCGCGAGTTTCCATCAGCGATCAGGCTCCGGCTTCAGTGGGGTACGTTGGGCCGCATCGGCCGCGGCGCGGCCTCGGGGGCCATGAAAATAATCCTGGATCCAGGGATCGTCGACAGCGGCGACGCGCTCCAGTGTATCGGCCACCAGGACCTTCTTTTGTGACAGTACGGCGATCCTGTCGCAAATGGCGTAGAGGGTATCCAGATCGTGCGTGACCAGGAATACACTCAGACCCAGCGCATCGCGCAGAGTTCGAATCAGCTCGTCGAAGGCGGCAGCACCAATCGGATCCAGCCCGGCAGTCGGCTCATCCAGAAACAGGATGTCCGGGTCCAGGGCCAGTGCTCGGGCCAGTGCTGCGCGCTTGATCATGCCGCCGGACAGCTCGGAAGGGAATTTGCCTGCCGCGTTGGCCGGCAAGCCGGTCAGGGCGATCTTCATCTGCGCCAGGTGTTCGGCGTCCCTGCGTGTCAGCCCGCCGTGCTCGATCAACGGCAAGGCGATATTTTCCGCTACGGTCATCGATGAAAACAGCGCGCCCTGCTGGAAGAGTACACCAAATCGGCGCTCGTGCCGGGACCGGGCCTGGCTGTCCAGGGTTTGCAGGTCCTCGCCGAAGACCTCGACACTGCCCCCGGTGGGTCGGCGCAGGCCCAGGATCGAGCGCAGCAGGACCGATTTGCCGCTGCCCGAGCCGCCCACCACGCCGAGAATTTCGCCGTGGTGGATATCCAGATCCAGGTCCTGGTGAATCGTCTGGGTGCCGAAGCGATTCAGCAGGCCACGCACGCGAACCAGGGGCGTCGTCTCTGTCACCAGCCCATCTCCATGAAAAACAGGGCAGCCAGGGCGTCCACGAGGATCACCACGAAGATTGACTGCACCACGCTGGAGGTTGTGTGCTCGCCGACCGACTGGGCGCTGCCGCTCACCTTGAAGCCTTCCAGGCAGCCGATCAGGGCGATCAGAAACGCGAATACGGGGGCCTTGGCCATGCCGATATAGAAATGCTGCACATCCATGTTCTGCTGCAGGGTGCCGAGAAACATCGAGGCGGAGATATCCAGTGAAAGGATGCAGACCAGGGCGCCTCCCAGCAGGCCGGAAAACATCGCGACAATGGTCAGGATGGGCAGCGCGATCAGCATCGCCAGTACCCGGGGCAGCACCAGCAATTCGATCGGGTCCAGGCCCAGCGCGCGGATGGCGTCGACCTCCTCGTTGGCCTTCATCGATCCGATCTGCGCCGTATAGGCGCTGGCTGTTCTGCCGGCGAGCAGGATCGCGGTGAGCAGCACGCCAAATTCGCGCAGGAAGGAAAAGGCCACCAGATCGACGGTGTAGATCGTGGCGCCAAAGGTTTCCAGGATGGTGGCACCGAGAAAGGCCACCACCGCACCGACCATGAAGGTCAAAAGGGCTACGATCGGCAATGCGTTGAGGCCGGTGACTTCGACCTGGGCGACCAGGGAGGTGACTCGCCAGCGACCGGGGCGAAACAGGTTGCGGGCCAGTCCGGCAAGAACCAGCCCGGTAAAGCCGAGCAGATCGGTCAGGTGCCGCCAGAAGGTCAACGTGGCATCGCCGATGCGGGCGAGCAGGTCCCCTGCCAGCGAGCCCTGGCTCTGGGGCTGCGCTGGCGACTGGTCAATCGTTCGGGCGACCCGCTGCAGCAGAATGCTCTGGGTGCGGCCAATGCCTTCGCCGCTGTCTGCCAGACGGGCGAGCAGATCGGGGCCCAGCAGCTCTGCCAGCAGCTGCGCGCCTGCGGTGTCGAGCTTGCCGAGTTCGCTGAGATCCGCGCTCCGGGCCTCTGCGGTGCCGGCCTGACCGATGCGCTCGCGCAGCTCGGGATAGTGCGCAAGCGTCCAGTCGCCACGGATAACCAGGCGTGCAGAGTCCTGCTCGGCACGGTGAAAGAAGGGGTTGGCGTTAGCGCCCGACATGATTATCGGTACTCGCAGGAAGCGTGGCGGCTGCTGGGGCCGCCGCGGAGAGCATCAGGGCCGGCGCTCGAAGCCGTAGTCCTCTGACAGGGTGCCGGGGCTGTCTTCGCCCTTGGGGGCGTAATCGCGCGGCGGCTCGAGACTGTCGAACAGCGGCTCGCCATTGGGGCGGTTGCGCGAGACGGGTGGCTCCTCCAGCGCCGCGAGCAGACGCTCACGGGTCATCTCGTCGGGCGACAGGTTCATGGCGCCCTGGGACAGGTGCTGCTGAATTTCCTGGTGGCTGCGATTGAGCTGAGCGACGAGACTGGCCGTGGTCTTGAAGTGACTGGATACTTCCTGCTGATATTCCTCGAAACGCAGCTGCAGGCTCTCCAGCTGGGCGCGCGTGCCGGATGAGTGCGACCCGCTGACGCGGCGAGCGACCTGGGTCAGTACGATGCCGATAACTACGCCGGCTGCCAGCGCAACCGTTACTGCAATCCACAGGTTTTCACTTGCTTCCACTGTGTGTCCCTCATTGAGCGTTTGGATGTCAGGTCTGCCCGAGAGCGCCTGAACAGCTAATGTACCAACGGTAACGACATTTCACTGCCAAGGCTAGTACCCTTTGGGCTGGCCTGCACTGCGCCTGCCAGTCAGGTCCATTGCGATGTGTCGATTACAGGTGGCGGACGCCCCAGACGAATGAATGGTCACGGGAGAGGTTGAATGAGCAGCAAACTCGAGGAGCGACACACGATCGAAGGGCCGGCCGGAGCCCTTGAAATGCTGGTGACCCGGGCCGAGAACCCGGTGGCCCTGGCGGTCATCTGTCACCCGCATCCCCTGCACGGGGGCAGCATGACCAACAAGGTGGTGCATACCCTGATGCGTGCCGCGCGGGACATGGGGGCCAGTGTCGTTCGCTTCAATTTTCGCGGTGTCGGACGCAGCGGCGGGGAGCACGATGCCGGCCGGGGCGAGATCGATGATTGCCTGGCCGTCATCGACTGGGCGCGCCAGGAAATGCCGGCGCCAGCGCTTTGGGTCATGGGCTTCTCATTCGGCGGCTACATTGCGGCTGCGGCGGCAAACCGGCTGTCCAGCTCGCCGGATCGTCTGGTACTGGTAGCGCCGTCGGTCGAGCGCCTGCCGTTTGCTGCTCTGCTGCCCCTCAAGGTCTCCGCGACAGTCATGATGGGCGAGGCTGATGATGTAGTCGCTTCGGCAGCGGTTTTCGATCTGCTGGAGGGGCGCGAAGACGTTGATGTGGTGCGCTTTGCCGAGACCGGCCATTTTTTCCACGGTCGTCTGGTGGAGCTCAAGGATGCGGTAGAACGGTCGCTGGCATGAAGAGTGTTTCGGTGACAATCGGGCAATTGCCAAAGAGGCTGCCCAGGGAGTACAGTTTCGCCCCCGTTTACCTCCCATGGCCAGCCTTATGACGCCCCTTGCTCGTTACCAGGCGGACCTCAAGCGTCCGGATTTTGTCTACGACCCCGCGCAGGAAAACGCCGTTCGTCACCTGCAGCGTCTGTTCGATGATCTCGTTGCCACCGAGCAGTCGCGGACCGGTCTGCTCGACCGGTTGCGGCGGAAAAAGCCCGAGGCGGTCAAGGGTCTCTATTTCTGGGGTGGCGTTGGCCGCGGCAAGACCTATCTGGTGGATACCTTCTTTGACGCGCTGCCGATCGAGCGCAAGATGCGCACGCATTTCCACCGCTTCATGCAGCGCGTGCACCTGGAGCTCAAGGGGCTCAAGGGTGAAAAGAATCCGCTCACGCTGATCGCCCAGCAATTTGCCGAAGAAGCGCGAGTGATCTGTTTCGACGAGTTTTTCGTATCCGATATCACCGATGCGATGATTCTCGGCACGCTCATGGAGGAGCTGTTCAAGAATGGTGTGACCCTGGTGGCGACTTCCAACATCGTACCTGACGGGCTCTACAAGGATGGCTTGCAGCGGTCGCGTTTCCTGCCGGCCATTGCTCTGCTCAACAGTCAGACCGAGGTGGTCAACGTCGATAACGGCGTGGACTATCGACTGCGCGCGCTGGAACAGGCCGAGTTGTACCACTGGCCGCTCGACGAGGGCGCCGACACCAGTCTGCGCCAGAGTTTTGAAAGCCTGGTCCCGGATATCGATGAAGTGGTCGAAGGGGAGCTGCTGACGGTGGAAAACCGTCCGGTCAAGTCGATCCGTGTGTGCGAGGATGTCGGCTGGTTCGAGTTCCGCGAGCTGTGCGACGGGCCGCGCAGCCAGAACGATTACATCGAACTGGCCAAGATCTTCCACGCGGTACTGATCGCCAATGTCGAGCAGATGAATGCCAGCAAGGACGACATGGCCCGGCGTTTCATCAACCTGGTCGACGAGTTCTACGATCGCAACGTCAAGCTGATCCTCTCGGCCGAGGTCGAGCTCAAGGACCTGTATACCGGTGGGCGACTGAGCTTCGAGTTCCAGCGCACGCTGAGTCGACTGCTGGAAATGCAGTCCCATGAGTTCCTCGCACGTGCGCACAAGCCTTGATTAGCTATTGCAGCTGCTGCTGAAACTGCCGGCGATACTGGTTGGGTGACAGCTCGGTGTGCTGGCGAAACAGGCGGGCGAAAAAGCTGGCATCGTCATAACCGACGTCATAGCTGATCGTCTTGATGCTTCGGCGCGTCGTGCTCAACAGGTTCTTCGCGGTTTCTATCCGCAACCGCTGCAGATAATGCAGCGGCTTGTCGCCGGTGGCGCTCTGGAAGCGGCGCATGAAATTGCGGATGCTCATGCCGTGCTGACTGGCCACGTCCTCGAATCTGAACTTCTCCGCAAAGTGTTCTTCCAGCCACTGCTGGATCTGCAGTATGGCTACGTCCTGGTGCAGTTTCTGGCCGCCAAAGCCGATGACCCCGGGCGTATAGCTGCGCTGCACCTCGTACAGGGTGTCCCGGGCCACGGCCTGGGCCACCTGGCTGCCGCAGAGCTTCTCGATCAGATGAATCGACAGATCGCAGCCCGAGGTCACTCCGGCTGCACAATAGATGTTGTCGGCATCGGTAATATGCTTGTCGCGGCTCAACATGACCCTGGGGAAGCGTTGGCTGAACTCGTCGAAGAAGCGCCAGTAGGTGGTAGCTTCCCTGCCGTCCAGCAGACCGGCTGCGGCAATCCAGAATACCCCCGTGGCCTCGGCACTGATCAGGGTGCCGCGGGCGTGCTCTTCCTGTAGCCAGGGAATGACGCCGGGATACCGCTCGAGCATCTGATCGAAGTCGCCCCAGAAGGCCGGGAGCATGATCAGTTGCGGACGCAGAGCGCTCAGGGTGGCGTCGGTGGCGATGCGGTCCTGGCTGAAGCTGGTGACGGGCAGGTTGTCCGGCGCCACGATCGAGGTCCTGAAGCCCGGGGTCAGACCCTGGCCGCGTCGGCGACCGTCGCGCAGGCTGGCCATGTGAAAAAAATCCTTGGCCTGCATGAGGGTGGATGCAATGACTCCGTCGGTGGCGAGAATGGCGACCTGGCGGAGAGGGGAGGACAGGGAGGGCTGAGTCATGTCTGTTGTCGCTTTTATAAGGTGAATCGGCCATGCTTTGACTAAACCATCTTGTACTATGGCGCAACTGCCGTGTTTAGCTTGATAAAAGGCGGGAATGTCTGCTGATTGCCCTGAAATGGGGCGCCGGACCGCATTGCACGGTCCGGTGCCCCTGCGGTTCGGCGGCTACGGTGCTTCAGGGGGCGGGGTTGGGCTGGCTCTGATGGATCTCGGCGATGGCTTCAAGGACGCCATCGGGCAGGCCCATGTTGATACTGCTCAGGTTGCGGTTCAGCTGGTCCATGTTGGTGGCGCCGATGATATTGCTGGTCACGAAGGGTTGGCGGGTAACGAAGGCCAATGCCATCTGGGCGGGATCCAGTCCGTGCTCCCGGGCCAGGCGTACATAGCGGGCGCAGGCGCGCTCGGCCTGCACGTTGGTGTAGCGACTGAAGCGGCTGAACAATGTCAGGCGTCCTTTTTCCGGGCGGAGTCCATTGAGGTACTTGCCGGTCAGGGTGCCGAAGGCCAGCGGTGAGTAGGCCAGCAGCCCTGTCTGTTCGCGCAGGGACATCTCGGCCATGCCGATCTCGTAGGTGCGGTTGAGCAGGTTGTAGGGGTTCTGGATCGAGGCAATGCGCGGCCAGCCACGGCTCTCGGCCAGGTGCAGGAAGCGGCTGACGCCCCAGGGCGTCTCGTTGGACAGGCCGATATGGCGGATCTTGCCAGCCTTGACCAGGTCGTCGAGCACTTCCAGGGTGTCCTCGATCGGCGTTATCTCTTCATCCGGGTTGTGCCGATAGCCGAGGTTGCCGAAGAAGTTGGTGCTGCGGTCAGGCCAGTGCAGTTGATAAAGGTCGATATAGTCGGTCTGCAGGCGCTTGAGGCTGGCATCCAGGGCGGCGGTCAGGTGCTCACGGGTGAAGCGCGTCTTGCCGTCGCGGATGTGGGGCAGCCAGTTACCCGGCCCGGCTACCTTGCTGGCGATGATCCACTTGTCGCGGTTACCGCGCTCGGCCAGATAATTGCCCAGAATGCGCTCGGTCTCGCCATAGGTCTCGGCCCTTGGCGGCACCGGATACATTTCCGCGGCGTCGATGAAATTGACCCCGGCATCCCTGGCCCGGTCGATCTGGGCGAAGGCGTCTTTCTGCGTGTTCTGCTCCCCCCAGGTCATGGTGCCTAGACACAGTGCACTGACCTTGAGCTTGGTGCGGCCAAGAGGGCGATATTGCATGGGTTGCTCCCTGAGTAGATTGAATCCGGTTGATGCGTCCTAAGGCTGAGCCAATATGCCATTGATTGTAAATAAGGGTTGTAATTTTTAGCTCCCTTGGCATAATGCCCGCCACTTTCGACAGGATGCCTAGCCTGTCGTTGTTGTTTACAGCGCAGATGCCACCCAGACCCACGCAGCCCCCACTGAGTGTC
>JAESUC010000084.1 GCA_016763285.1 Pseudomonas sp. | reverse complement strand
TTTCGTACCCGTCTTGCGCCGGCCCAGGGCCCCCGTGACGATAACGATCCGAACGGCCAAGACTGAATAAGAGGTTATTGCAATGGAAGTTATCCTGCTCGAAAAGATCGCGAATCTGGGTAGCCTTGGTGACAAGGTGGCCGTCAGTGCCGGTTATGCCCGTAATTTCTTGCTGCCGTTTGGCAAGGCCACTCCGGCTACTGCAGCCAACCTGGAGGCCTTCGAAGCCCGCCGCGCCGAGCTCGAGCGTATTGCGGACGAGAAGAAAGCCGAAGCCGAAGCGCGCGCCGCCAAGCTGGTTGAACTGACCGTGACCATCGCAGCCAACGCCGGTGAAGAAGGCAAGCTGTTCGGTTCCATCGGTACTCGCGATATCTCTGACGCCGTCACTGCTGCTGGTGTAGCGCTCGAGAAAAGCGAAGTTCGTCTGCCGGAAGGTCCGCTGCGCAACGTCGGTGAATACGACATTGCTCTGCATCTGCATTCGGATGTTGAAGCCAGCGTCAAACTGGTTGTAGTCAACGGTTGATCCCGTCGGCCCGTTGCTGACCCTGCGCTCCGAGCCGGAGCGCAGTGGGTGAGTTCCGCGGCCATTGGGTTTAGACTGTTCAGCACGGCGCCTGTCCCGGACAGTCGCCGTGTTGCCGTTTCTGTTCCCTGGAAATATCCGTTTCGGGGTGTCCTGATCGAGTAGTGAGCCAGCACCGAGCCTGTATCGATGAATGAACCCATGTACTCCGACAATACGGAACTTGATCTGCAGGCCTCCGCGCTGAAGATTCCCCCGCACTCGATCGAGGCCGAGCAGGCCGTGCTGGGTGGTGTCATGCTGGAAAACACGACCTGGGAGCGGGTTGTGGAGTTGCTCAGCGAGGCGGATTTCTATCGCCACGACCATCGGCTAATCTTTCGCGCGCTGGCCAGTCTGGCGTCACGGAACCAGCCCTTTGACGTGGTAACCCTGGCCGAGGAGCTCGATCGCGAGGGGCTGATCGATCAGGTTGGTGGTCTGGCGTATCTGGGGCAACTGGCCAAGAACACGCCATCGGTCGCCAATATAAGCGCTTACACCCATATCATCCGTGAGCGCTCGACCCTGCGCAAACTGATCAGTACCAGTTCGGATATTGCCGACAGCGCGTTCAATCCCAAGGGCAAGCAGGCCAATGCCATTCTGGATGAGGCTGAACGACAGATCTTTGCGATTGCCGAGAGTCGACCCAAGACGGGTGGCCCCGAGTCGGTCAACAACCTGCTGACCAAGGCAATCGACCGCATCGATACCCTGTTCAACAGTGACGGCGCGATTACCGGTCTGTCCACGGGTTTTGCCGATCTCGACGACATGACATCGGGATTGCAGCCAGCCGATCTGGTGATCATTGCCGGACGTCCATCCATGGGCAAGACCACGTTCGCGATGAACCTGGTCGAGAACGTGGTATTGCGCTACGACAAGGCGGTACTGGTGTTTTCCCTCGAGATGCCAGGCGATTCGCTGGTCATGCGTATGCTGTCTTCGCTGGGCCGGATCGACCAGAGCAAGGTGCGGGCCGGTCGGCTGGATGACGACGACTGGCCGCGACTGACCTCAGCGGTGAATCTGCTGAATGACCGCAAACTGTTCATTGACGATACCGCAGGACTGTCGCCGATGGAGATGCGGGCCCGGGCGCGGAGGGTAGTGCGTGAGCATGGCGAGATCGGTCTGATCATGATCGATTACCTGCAGTTGATGCAGATCGGCGGCTCCTCGGAAAACCGGACCAACGAGATTTCCGAAATCTCGCGCTCGCTCAAGGCGCTGGCCAAGGAGTTCAATGCGCCGGTGGTGGCGCTCTCCCAGCTCAACCGCTCCCTTGAGCAGCGTCCCAACAAGCGCCCGATCAACTCGGACCTGCGTGAGTCGGGTGCGATCGAGCAGGACGCTGACGTCATCATGTTCGTCTACCGGGATGAGGTTTATCATCCGGATACTCAGGATCAGGGTATCGCCGAGATCATCATCGGCAAGCAGCGGAACGGTCCCATCGGCAGCATCCGATTGGCCTTTCTGGGCAAATTCACCCGTTTCGAAAACCTCGCGCCTGGCTCCTATGCCGGCTACGGGGGTATGGAGTAACCATGTCCATCAGCATGCCGGCCGCCAGGCCGCTGTTCGATTACCCCAAGTACTGGGCCGAGTGTTTCGGCGCCGCGCCTTTCCTGCCCATGAGTCGGGACGAGATGGACCTGCTGGGCTGGGACAGCTGCGATATCATCATCGTGACGGGCGATGCCTACGTCGACCACCCGTCCTTTGGCATGGCCATTATCGGCCGCTTGCTGGAGGCTCAGGGGTTCCGCGTGGGGATCATCAGTCAGCCGGACTGGCAGAGCAAGGATGCCTTCAAGCAGCTGGGCAAGCCGAATCTGTTCTTCGGCGTGGCTGCGGGCAACATGGACTCGATGATCAACCGCTACACCGCTGATCGCAAGATCCGCTCGGACGATGCCTATACGCCTGGTGGCAAGGCCGGCAGTCGGCCGGATCGGGCCAGCCTGGTATACAGCCAGCGCTGCCGCGAAGCGTACAAGGATGTACCTGTGGTCCTGGGCGGCATCGAGGCCTCGCTGCGGCGCATCGCCCACTACGATTATTGGCAGGACAAGGTTCGTCACTCGCTGTTGCTTGATGCCAAGGCAGATATTCTGCTGTATGGCAACGCGGAGCGTGCGGTGGTCGAGATCGCCCAGCGTCTGAGCCGGGGTGAAGATATCCAGACCATCACCGATATCCGTGGCACCGCGTTCATGCGCAGGGACACCCCCGAAGGCTGGTTCGAGCTGGATTCCACCCGCATCGACCGCCCGGGCAAGGTCGACAAGATCATCAATCCCTACGTCAACACCCAGGACACCAGTGCCTGTGCGGTCGAGCAGGCCAAGGGGCCGGGTGAGGAAAGCGCCGAGCAGGCCACCGAGGATGGGGTGCAGGTCGTGCAACTGCTGCCGCATCCGCGTCTGGAGCGCGACAGGACGGTCATCCGATTGCCGTCCTTCGAGAAGGTCAGAAGCGATCCGGTCCTGTATGCCCACGCCAACCGTGTGCTGCACCTGGAAACCAATCCGGGCAACGCCCGCGCCCTGGTTCAGCGCCATGGCGAAAAGGACGTCTGGTTCAACCCGCCGCCCATTCCGTTGACCACCGAGGAAATGGATTACGTATTCGGCCTCCCCTATGCCCGGGTGCCCCATCCTGCCTATGGCGATGCCAAGATTCCGGCCTACGAGATGATCCGCTTCTCGGTCAACATCATGCGCGGATGCTTCGGCGGCTGTACCTTCTGTTCGATCACCGAGCATGAGGGGCGCATTATCCAGAACCGCTCGCACGACTCGATCATCCGTGAGATCGAGGAGATTCGTGACAAGGTGCCAGGCTTCACCGGGGTGATTTCAGACCTCGGCGGGCCGACTGCCAATATGTACCGGATTGCCTGCAAGAGCCCCGAGATCGAGGCCGCCTGCCGTAAGCCGTCCTGTGTCTATCCGGGTATCTGCGAGAACCTGAATACCGATCACTCGTCTCTGATCGGTCTGTATCGCAAGGCCCGGGAATTGCCGGGAGTGAAGAAGGTCCTGATTGCCTCAGGCCTGCGTTATGACCTGGCTGTGGAGTCGCCCGAGTACGTCAAGGAGCTGGTCACGCACCACGTGGGCGGCTATCTGAAGATCGCACCGGAGCACACCGAACAGGGCCCGCTGAGTCGCATGATGAAGCCGGGTATCGGTACCTACGACACCTTCAAACGGCTATTCGAGAAATACACCAAGGAAGCCGGGAAGAAGCAGTACCTCATTCCGTATTTCATTGCCGCGCATCCAGGGACCTCGGACGAGGACATGATGAATCTGGCGCTCTGGCTCAAGACCAACGATTTTCGGGCCGACCAGGTGCAGGCGTTCTATCCGTCCCCGATGGCAACCGCGACCGCCATGTATCACTCGGGCAAGAATCCGCTGCGCAAGGTGACCTACAAGAGCGATGGGGTTGCGAGCGTCAAGGGTGAGCGCCAGCGCCGCCTGCACAAGGCCTTCCTGCGTTATCACGATCCGAAGAACTGGCCGCTGTTGCGTGAAGCTCTGAAGGAAATGGGGCGCGCCGATCTGATCGGCAATGGCAAGCAGCATCTGATTCCGACCTTCCAGCCGGCAGTGGAGGGCTATACCAGCGCTCGTCGGAAGAACTCGACTCCGGGCGGTGCGAAGGCAAGGCCGGGTGTGTTGCTGACCCAGCACAGCGGTTTGCCACCGCGCGACAGTGGCGCACGCAAGAAGCCGGCAGGGAAGAAGCCGGGCAGAACAGGCTCGAAGGCTGCGGCCCGCAGGTCCTAGCCTGGCCCTGAGGGCTTGCCCAGCTGTTTGCGGCCCACCCAGTATTCGATCTGTTCGCGTAGCTGGCTCAACTCGATCGGCTTGGCCAGATGGGCATTCATGCCGGCCAGGCGGGACCGCTCGCGATGCTCCGGCAGGATGTGGGCTGTCAGGGCGATGATCGGCACGGGCTGGCGGCCTCGGCTCTTCTCCCACGCGCGTATCTGCTGCGCTGCGGTAAAGCCGTCCAGTTCGGGCATTTCGCAGTCCATCAGCACCAGGTCGTAATGCCCCGACCTGACCGCTTCCACTGCCAGTTGTCCGTTCTGGACGGCTGTGGCCTGCAGCCCCAGCTTGGCCAGCATGCCGCGAATGACCTTGGTGGAGATGGCGTTATCCTCGGCAACCAGTACCTTGAAGCCGTCCGACGGCGCCTCTGTGTCCTGCTCCGGATCCTCTGCCGTTACCTGTTCAAGGGCAACAACATGCTGTTGCCACTCCTCTTCGAGCGTGGTGCGCAGGGTATAGCCCGCCACTGGCTTGCCAAGAATACGCCTGACACCGGCAGCCCGTGACACGACCCGGCTGGGTGCCTGACTGACGCCGGTGAGCATGATGATCAGCATGCTGTTACGCACAGCCGGATCGTCCTTGATACGGCTGGCTAGCTCCAGACCGCTCATGCCGGGCATGGCCTGATCCACCAGGAGAATTTCGAAAGGGTCACCCAGATGGGCCTGGGTACGCAGAAGGGCGAGTGCTTCCTTGCCGCTGGCAACCGCCTCCGTGCGCATTCCCCAGCCATTGCACTGGTTTTGCAGTACCTTGCGGCAGGTGGCGTTATCGTCGACGATCAGGGTGCGGCGCTCTGCCAGGCCGCGCCCCTCCTGGGTCTGCTCGGCGGTAGACGCCCCGACTTCGATGTTCAGCGAGAACCAGACCGAATTGCCGTGTTCGGAAGCGTACTTCACGCCAATCCGGCCGCCCATCATGCGCACCAGTTGACTGGCAATGAGCAAACCCATATGCCCGGTGTGGTCAGCCTGCTCTAGCAGTCTCGATGTGTCCATGGCGGTCTTGAGCAAGGAATCGCGCGCCTGATCGGTCATCGCGGCCCCGGTGTCCTGTACGGCAAAGCGCAGCAGCGGTCCCTGGCTGTCCTCTTCCAGACGCACGACCAGCAATATCTCGCCTTCGGAAGTCAGGCGCAGGGCGTTGTTGAGCAAGTTGGTCAGCACCTGACGCAAGCGCGTGGGATCACTTTCAATGGTGCGAGGTACCTCGGGATGGACATAGCTGATCAGTTCGAGGTTCTGGTTCCCAGCCCGGCCGCGAATGGTTTCCATGCAGTCATTGATCAGCCCGTGCAGGTCGAACTGGACGGACTCAAGGATCATCTCGCCGGATTCCAGGCGTGACATATCGAGAATTTCATTGATCAGATTGAGCAGATCGCTACCCGAACCATGAATGGTCTGTACGTAATCGCGCTGTTTGGCCGACAGGGCCGTATCCAGCAGAAGTTCGGACATGCCCATGACGCCATTCATCGGGGTGCGTATCTCATGACTTATCCGGGCCAGAAATTCCGCTTTGGTCTTGCGCTCGGCCTGGTTGGCTGCGGCTGCCTGGCGCAGCCCGGCACGATGGGCAAGACCGCGTTGCAGGCGCCGGTGCAGGCCCCAGGCGAAGCAGATCAGGGTGAGCCAGAGCAGAAAGATCGCTGCGCTGTCACCAAAAGCGAAGACGACGGTAGGGTATTCCACCCCATGGGCCCCGAGCATGAAGCAGATCGATACGAGAAAGGACTTCTCGATCGGTTGATGGCGCAGCCATAGAAACAGGATCAGCAGCGCTGTAATCAGGGGTAAGCCGAGCTGGAGCAGCAATGTGCCGAGGCTGAGCAGGCCGATGTCCAGGCCCGCCACCAGGATAACCAGTCCCATGACTGCACTCGCCAGAACCAGGCTCTGGGGCAGCCGACCGCGGGCATGCAGGCTTTCGCGGGGCAGCAGACACAGAAGCACGAGGACCATGGCAGGGTAGCTGGCCAGGTGCAGAAGCCGTGCTGAATGTCCGTGCAGCCATGGCAACCCCTCCACAATCCAGCTTATGCCGCTGAGCGCACTTGCGCACAGGGTCAAGGCGGCCACAGTCAGCAGCAGATGGAAGGGATCACGACTGGCAACCCCCTGGAGCAGACCATGCAAGGCAAGGGCAAGCAGCAGGCCAACCAGTATACCCTGCAGGGCTTGCTGGGCGCTCTGCCGGGCTGCTGCCTCCTGTACGCTGGCGATCTCCATCAGGGTGGCCAGTGAAAATCCGCTGGTCAGGCGTAGATACGCCAGGTAGTCGCCTTCGGCAGCGGTATCCAGAAGGAAGGCGTAGCCAGGGTAGGGCAGGGTCCCGGGGGTGCCACGCATGCCATCACCGGTATGGTGCTCGGCAATCAGACTGTCTTCGTGCAGTAGGTAGAGTTCGGCCCGCTCGATCAACGGATTTTCGAGCAGCAATTGCCTGGCA
This sequence comes from Pseudomonas sp., assembly GCA_016763285.1. Lineage (GTDB taxonomy): Bacteria > Pseudomonadota > Gammaproteobacteria > Pseudomonadales > Pseudomonadaceae > Halopseudomonas. Next base: position 35,228 of record JAESUC010000084.1, on the reverse strand, counting down.
AAGCCGCCTTGCAAGGGGATCTGGACCCATAGAGCGCCTTCATCGGGTATCCGCAAGGGGCCTGGAGCGTTGGGGGCGAAGCGGTGCAGGTAGCGACTGGACGCAATGTCCGCGAATTCAAGCTCGGCGCTGGTGTCGACAAAGGTGCTGTAACCGGGATCCTCGACCTCGGTCGCCGCGACCCAGCTGGCCAGAGCCAGAACCAGACCTGCGAGAATGGCGATAAACCAGCTCGTCTGCTTCAAAGTGATTGCGTCCTGTCCATGGGCGATCGACCCGCAGGTGATAACTGCGGTAGGCCAGTATAGCTCAAGCCGAGCCGGGCCGGAATGCGCGTCAGCCCAACCACTGACGCGCTCTACAGCCGGGCCGCCGGCAGCAGCAATGGGCCAACACGCGTCGGCAGCTAGCTGTCCTGCTGTTCCCGCGCAATAGCCCGATAACCGATGTCGGTTCGGTAGAAACTGTCCTTCCAGCTGACCTGGGAGGCGAGACGGTAGGCATTGCTCTGGGCCTGCTGCACGTTGTCGCCCAGGGCGGTCGCACACAGCACGCGGCCCCCGCTGGTGACGATCTCGCCGTTGGACAGCGCGGTCCCGGCGTGGAATATCTTGGCCTCCGTGGAGTCGGCAAGGCCCAGCCCCCCGATCACCGCGCCTTTTGCGTAGTTACCCGGATAGCCGCCGGCGGCCAGGACAACGCCCAGACTGGGCCGTGGATCCCAGACCGCTTCGACGCGGTCCAGTGCGCCATCGAGCGCCGCCTCGACAAGCGCAACCAGACTGGTTTGCAGGCGCAGCATGATGGGCTGGGTCTCGGGATCGCCAAAGCGGCAGTTGAACTCGATGACCCGTGGTGCGCCGGTGGGGTCGATCATCAATCCAGCGTAGAGAAACCCGGTATACAGGTTGCCTTCGGCGGCCATGCCACGAACGGTGGGCCAGATAACCTCGTCCATGACCCGCTGATGTACCTCGGAAGTCACCACCGGTGCCGGTGAATAGGCGCCCATGCCGCCGGTGTTGGGGCCGGTATCGCCGTCACCTACGCGTTTGTGATCCTGGCTGGTGGCCATGGGGAGTACGTGCTCACCATCGACCATGACGATAAAGCTGGCTTCCTCTCCTTCGAGAAAGTCCTCAATGACCACCCGCGAGCCGGCATCGCCAAAGGCATTGCCCGACAGCATGTCGCGCACGGCGTCTTCGGCTTCGTCCAGGGTCATCGCCACGATGACGCCTTTGCCGGCAGCCAGGCCATCGGCCTTGATCACGATCGGTGCTCCCTTGCGGCGCAGATAATCCAGCGCGGCTTCGACCTCGGTAAAATTTTCGTAGTCCGCGGTGGGGATCCGGTGACGTGCCAGAAAGTCCTTGGTGAACGCCTTCGAGCCTTCCAGTTGAGCGGCGCCAGCGGTCGGGCCGAAACACCGCAGGCCACGCTGACGGAACAGATCGACCACGCCGGCAACCAGCGGGGCCTCGGGACCGACGATGGTCAGCGCGACATTGTCGGCGGCAAAGTCGGCCAACCGATCCAGCTCGTTAACCTCTATCGCGACGTTCTCGCATTTGGCCTCGGTGGCAGTACCGGCGTTGCCGGGGGCAACATAGACGGTTTCTACGCGGGGGTCCTGAGCCGCTTTCCAGGCCAGCGCGTGCTCGCGGCCACCACTACCGATAATCAGAATGTTCATGGGTCTCTCCCTGGAGAGAGCGGCAAGCGGCAAGTGACAAGCTTCAAGCCGACCCTGGGGCCGATGCTTGCCGCTTGCAGCTTGTGGCTTGTCGCTCGTTATTAGTGTCTGAAATGCCGCATGCCGGTAAATACCATGGCCATGCCGGCTTCGTCCGCGGCAGCAATGACCTCCGCATCGCGCATCGAGCCGCCTGGCTGAATCACCGCGCTGATCCCGTTCGCTGCGGCGTTGTCGATACCGTCACGGAAGGGGAAGAAAGCATCGGAGGCCATGACCGCGCCGCGTACCTGCAGGCCGGCGTGCTCGGCCTTGATGGCAGCGATACGGGCCGAGTTGACCCGGCTCATCTGTCCGGCGCCGATCCCCACGGTCTGGCGTTGGCTGGCATAGACGATGGCGTTGGACTTGACGAACTTGGCGACTTTCCAGGCGAATACCAGGTCATTGATCTCCTGCTCGGTCGGGGCGCGCTGGGTCACGACCTTCAGATCGGCCGCGGTGATCATGCCCACATCGCGACTCTGCACCAGCAGGCCACCGTTGACGCGCTTGAAGTCCCAGTCTGCCAGGGGTTCGGCGCTCCACTCACCGCATTCAAGCAGGCGGACATTGGCCTTGGCACTGACGACCTCGCGAGCGCCGGCGCTGATACGAGGGGCAATGATGACTTCGACGAACTGACGGTCGACGATGGCCTGTGCGGTCTGTGCATCGAGCTCGCGGTTAAACGCGATGATGCCACCGAAGGCCGACTCGGAGTCGGTGGCGTAAGCCAGTTCATAGGCCTGGCGGATGCCGCCTTCATTCTCCGGCACCACTGCCACGCCGCAGGGATTGGCGTGCTTGACGATGACGCAGGCCGGCTTGCTGAAACTCTTGACGCACTCCAGCGCAGCGTCTGTGTCGGCCACGTTGTTGTAGGAAAGCTCTTTGCCCTGCAGCTGCACTGCCGTGGCAATACAGGCGTCCGCCGGTTTGGCTTCGCGATAGAACGCGGCGGCCTGGTGGGGGTTTTCGCCGTAGCGCATGTCCTGGGTCTTGATGAACTGGCTGTTGAACGTGCGCGGGAAGGCGGCACGGTCGTCGGTTGTCAGGTGTTCGGCCTGCTGGTCGATGGTACCCAGGTAGTTGGCGATCATGCCGTCATAGGCGGCCGTATGCTCGAAGGCCTTCAGAGCCAGGTCAAAGCGTTGTGCATAGGTCAGACCGCCAGCGTTCAAAGCCTCGATGACGCCGGTATAGTCCGTGGCGTTGACCACGATCGCGACGTCCTTGTGGTTCTTGGCAGCGGAACGCACCATCGTCGGCCCGCCAATATCGATGTTCTCGATGGCATCGGGCAGCGTGCAGCCGGGTTTCGCGACCGTGGCGGCGAAGGGGTACAGGTTGACCACCACCATGTCGATCGGCTGGATACCATGCTGCTGCATGATCTCGCCGTCGATGTCGCGGCGGCCGAGAATGCCGCCGTGGATCTTCGGATGCAGGGTCTTCACCCGCCCGTCCATCATCTCGGGGAAGCCGGTATAGTCGGCCACTTCCACTGCGGGAAGGCCCTGCTCGCGAAGAAGCTTGAAGGTGCCGCCGGTGGACAGGATCTCGACGCCATGGGCGCACAGCTCGCGGGCAAAGTCGACGATTCCGGTCTTGTCAGAAACGCTGATCAGCGCGCGGCGAACCGGCAGGCGGGTGGTTTGGTCGGTCATGGGTTTTCCAGTCTTGGTCGATTGAATAACATCGTGGGGCGGCAGGCCGATCAGGCCCCTCCGCCCCCGTTACAGCGATCGGGAATCAGAGCAGCCCGTACTGCTTGAGCTTCTTGCGCAGCGTGCCGCGATTGAGGCCGAGTATTTCCGAGGCACGCGTCTGGTTGCCCTTGACGTGCTCCATCACGCTTTCCAGCAAGGGTGCCTCGACCTCGCACAGGACCATGTTGTAGACGTCAGTCACATCCTGCCCGTCGAGGTGCTCGAAATAATTCTTCAGTGCCTGCTCAACACTGTTGCGCAGGGTGCGGCTGCTCTGGCTGAGCTTGTCCGGCTCGATAAAGGCGGTCTCTTCGGGGGCGTCGCTCACGGTGTCAGGTCCAGTCATCACTGATGCATTCAATAGGCTCATGCCGCAAGGTCTCCTTCCAGCAAGCGGGTGAAAAAATTCTCTATGTTCTGGCGCTGTTGGCTCGGACACTCGACGCGATTGAAGCTGCGCCGGAAATCCTCCGCACCGGGCAGTGTCTGCAGGTACCAGCCCACGTGTTTGCGTGCTATGCGCACACCCTGATGGTCGCCATAGAAACCATGCAGCGCATCCAGGTGCTCCAGCAGAGTGCTGCGTTGCCAGTGCAGCGTCGGGGGCTCCAGCAGCTCGCCGTGGGCGAGAAAGTGGTTGATCTCGTTGAAGATCCAGGGCCGCCCCTGTGCTGCGCGGCCAATCATCACGGCATCTGCGCCGGTGTGCTCGAGCACGGCGCGGGCCTTGTGCGGCGAATCGATGTCGCCATTGGCAAAGACCGGAATGCCCACCTGTTGCTTGATCTCGGCAATGGTGTCGTACTCTGCGTGCCCGGTGTACAGCTGGTTGCGTGTGCGGCCATGCACGGCCAGAGCCTGAATGCCGGATTCCTCGGCGATGCGGGCTATGGTCAGCCCGTTACGCTGTTCGTCGCACCAGCCGGTGCGGATCTTCAGGGTCACTGGAAGGTTTACCGCCTCGACCACGGCGGCAAGGATGTCTGCCACCAGGCGCTCGTCACGCATCAGGGCCGATCCGGCGGCCTTGTTGCATACCTTCTTGGCCGGGCACCCCATGTTGATATCGATGATTTGCGCCCCAAGCTGTTCATTCATCCGCGCTGCCTGCGCCATCATCTGCGGGTCGCCGCCGGCAATCTGCACGGACCGGGGCTCCTGCTCACCGGTATGATCGAGTCGGTTGCGCGACTTGCGGCTGTTCCAGAGGCGTACGTCGCTGGTGACCATTTCGGATACCACCAGACCGGCACCCAGCTTCCGACACAACTGCCGGAACGGAAGGTCGGTCACGCCGGCCATCGGGGCAAGTATGACCTTGTTGGCGAGTGGGTAGGGTCCGATTCGAATCACAACATGGTCCATCCCTGTACTGTCGGCTCATTGATGGGGGTGCCCGCAGGGTCGGCCATGGAGGCAACCCGCGACGCCGGTATTATATTTGCGCGAAAAGGGCGCTAATCATACCCGCTCCGGGTGACCATATAAAGACTGGATTGGACGAATTGTGTACAGATCCGCCGACTGGCTCAGGGACTGAGGAAGTCCAGTTGATAGCCGGCGGCGTCAGGTCCGGGATCGAGCATTTCCAGGGCAATGTGCACCGGCGTCTGGGGCGGCATGAGGGTCGCCCCTGCCAGTTCGCCACCCAGATACTCGTCAGGTCGGAAGCGTTTGCTCAGGACCTCGCGACCGCGGGTGTCATTGAAGGTCATGCGCAGTACCGGAAAGGGCTGGGCAAACTCGGCCCGGTTGTACAGGATCACATCGATTGCCAGGGCCTTGGGGTATTCAGGGTGGGGCCGCACCATCAGATTGCTGCTGCGCACCAGGGAGATGTCTACCCGTGCCGGTAATTCGCAACCGGCCAGCAGACAGAACTGCTCCAGATAGGGTCTGGACTGCTCATCGTGGGCCAGGTTGGTGAAATTGTAATACAGGGCCTGGGCCGGCAGGCCGAGCAGGGCCAGAACGCTGAGTGCCAGCCATAGCGGACGATAGCGACTGCGTCTGGTCGCGGGTTGCTCGTAGAGCAGCAGGGGCTCTTCCTGCAGCTCCGGCAGGTCGATCAGACTGCCAATCTCCGGTTCCTGGCGCTCGATGTCCGACCCCTCTGGCGCCTGATCCGATTCGGCAGGGGTGCGCATGGCCGGTCTGGTCAACTGGGCCGGACGGTCGCGCAGATAGATACCCTTGTCCTGTACAGCAGGATCAGGGTCACTGCGTGAGAGTGTTTCGTCTGCGGGGCGGGTCGATGCCGTAGCGGACTCGAAGTCCCGGGCCCTGGGCGTGGCCAGGAAATCATCGTGCAGGTCGTGATCGTCGTCTTCTGGCTCGCCTGCTGTCAGTGGCTCTGTACCCTGTTCAGGAGGGGATTCCTGCTCCTCGAGCCTGTCCCAGGGATCGGCTTCCTGCTCCTCTATCGGGGCTTGCACCTCGCTGGCCGGCGGCTGCGCGGGCGTCCTGACGGCGGGTTGCGGCTGCGGATCAGGCTCGAGCTCGAACCTTGCCTGGTCAGGTGGCGACGAATAACCCTGCTCATCCTTGCGCGCGGCAGGGTTGATCTCTTCGAGCAGTGATTCATCCAGTCCGAGTGCTTCAAGGTCGAGTTCGTCAAGATCCAGATCGTCGTGGATCATCAGCGGGCCGGTGGGTTTGCCCTGCGGGCGTGGCGCGGCGGGAGCTGACGGTATTGCGGGCTCGCCAGTGGGCTGGGGCTCGCCGGCTATTGCCAGCTGCGCATTGAATACCTTGAGACAGGCACCACAGCGGACATTCCCCGCTGCCGCCTGGAGGTGTTCCTGGGACAGCCGGAAACGCGTCTGACAGTAAGGGCATTGCGCTACCAGCAGTTCGCTCATGGGTGACCGGTGATCCTTTGCCGTCGTGTAAATCAGAATGCCATTGTGCCGTGAACCGCCTCAGGCAGCCAAGCGGCGTTTCCCGCTGACGCGAATCCAGCCTTCGCGCTCAGCCACCGGGTCGAGCTCGAAGTCGGCACGATAGGCCGCGAGTATATCCTCGGCCTGTTCGGCCAGGATGCCCGACAGGGCGAGCAGTCCGCCCGGCTTTACCAGGGTCGCCAGCTGGGGAGCCAGCTGGACCAGGGGGCCTGCCAGGATATTGGCCACCAGTACGTCGGCGGGATCCTGGGGCATCTGCTCGGGCAGATAGAGAGCCAGCCGCTCGTCCGCCAGCTGGTTGCGCTGGGCGTTGTCGCGTGACGCCTCCAGCGCCTGAGTATCGATATCCGTCCCTGTGGCCTGCCCGGCACCCAGCAGCAGCGCCGCAATGGCGAGGATGCCCGAGCCGCAGCCAAAGTCGATGAGGGTTCTGCCATGCAGGTCCTGCGCATCCAGCCACTCCAGACACAGGGCGGTGGTGGGGTGGGTGCCCGTGCCGAAGGCCAGACCCGGATCGAGCAGCAGGTTCACCGCATCGGGCTCCGGCGCTGCATGCCAGCTGGGAACAATCCATAGCCGCCGGCCGAAGCGCATCGGCTGGAAGTGCTCCATCCAGCTGCGCTCCCAGTCCTGGTCGGCAATGTGCTCGACCTCATGGGCAGGCAGTTCTCCGCCGCACAGGCGGCGCAGTGCATCGAGCAGGTCTTGCGGGTCGGTATCCGCCTCGAACAGGGCGAGCAGATGGGTGTGTGACCACAACGGCGTGGTGCCCAGATCGGGTTCGAAGATCGGCTGGTCTTCGGCATCCATGAAGGTCACCGAGACGGCGCCAAGAGCCAGCAATTGATCTTCCAGCGTTTCGGCCTGCTCGGGAGTGATGGCAAGACGCAGTTGTAGCCAGGGCATGGGACTTCCTTTGCAAACCGGATTTCGGGCTCGGGCTTCAGGCGTTGGACGCGAAGCCAAAAAAAATCGGGAGCGGACAGTCCGCTCCCGAAGGCTGGATCATACTCTTGCAGCTTGCAGCTTGCAGCTTGCAGCTTGCAGCTGCCAAGGCTTACTTGATACCCAGCTTGTGCTCGAGGTAATGGATATTCACTCCCCCCTTGCAGAACCCCTCGTCGCGCACCAGATCGCGGTGCAGGGGCGTATTGGTCTTGATGCCGTCGACCACCAGCTCGTCGAGAGCGTTGCGCATGCGTGCCAGCGCCTCGTCCCGGGTAGCGCCGTAGGTGATCAGCTTGCCCACCAGCGAATCGTAGTTCGGCGGCACCTTGTAGCCACTGTACAAATGCGAGTCAACGCGTACGCCGTTCCCGCCCGGGGCATGGAAAAAGGTGACGGTGCCGGGACTGGGCATGAAGGTTTTCGGGTCCTCGGCATTGATCCGGCATTCGATGGAATGGCCGCGGATCACGACATCGTCCTGGGTGATGCTCAGGGGCTGGCCGGATGCGACCAGAATCTGTTCCTTGACGATATCGACACCGGTCACCATTTCAGAGACGGGGTGCTCTACCTGAACCCGGGTATTCATCTCGATGAAGAAGAACTCGCCGTTTTCATACAGGAACTCGAATGTGCCGGCGCCGCGGTAGCCAAGATCGATACAGGCCTTGACGCAGCGCGCCTGGACCATGGCTCTGGCTTCCTCGTCGATTCCGGGGGCAGGTGCCTCTTCGATGATCTTCTGGTGCCGGCGCTGCAGGGAGCAGTCGCGATCGCCCAGGTGCACCGCGTGTCCCTGGCCGTCGGAAAGTACCTGAACCTCGACGTGGCGCGGGTTGGTCAGAAACTTTTCCAGATAGACCACGGGGTTGCCAAAGGCAGCGCCTGCTTCGGTGCGGGTCAGTGCGATCGACTTGATCAGTTCGGACTCCTCGTGCACCACGCGCATGCCGCGCCCGCCACCGCCGCCGGAGGCCTTGATGATCACCGGGTAGCCCACGCGGCGGCCGATGGCCAGACACTCGGCCTCGTCATCCGGCAGGGGGCCGTCGGAGCCGGGTACGGTAGGTACGCCCGCGTCGATCATGGCGGCAATCGCTGACACCTTGTCGCCCATCAGACGAATCACATCGGCACTGGGGCCAATGAAGGTGAAGCCGGACCGCTCGATCTGTTCGGCAAAGTCGGCGTTTTCGGCCAGGAAGCCATAGCCGGGGTGGATGCCGTCGGCGCCGGTGACTTCAGCCGCACTGATGATGGCGGGAATGTTCAGGTAGGACTCGGTGGCGTTCGCCGGGCCGATACAGACGGTCTCGTCGGCGAGTGCCAGGTGCATGAGCTCTCGGTCGGCCGTGGAGTGCACGGCGACGGTCTTCAACCCCAGTTCCTTGCAGGCGCGGATGACGCGCAGGGCAATTTCACCGCGGTTGGCTATCAGTACTTTTTGCATCGGAGGCTCCGGGTCGGGCTCAGGCGATGCTGAACAGGGGTTGATCGAATTCCACCGGCTGACCATTGTCCGCCAGGATGGCCTGAACCACGCCGCTCTTGTCAGCTTCGATATGGTTCATCATTTTCATCGCTTCGACGATGCATAGCACGTCACCGGCTTTCACGCTCTGACCCACTTCAACAAAGGAGCCGGCCGCCGGGGAAGGCGAGCGGTAGAAAGTACCGACCATGGGCGAACGAACCAGGTGTCCGGCAGGTTCTGCAGCGGGTGCTTCAACCAGTGACGCGGGAGCGGTCGGGGCAGCTGCGGGAGCCGGGGCAGGGGCTGGCGCCTGTTGCGGATAGTATTGCGGCTGGGCGACCTGTTTGCTGTGGCGGCTGATCCGTACCGACTCTTCGCCTTCATGTATTTCCAGCTCATCGATACCGGATTCTTCCAGCAGCTCGATCAGTTTCTTTACTTTGCGGATATCCATTGGTGCTTGCACTCCAGAGCAGTTTTAGTCTTGTTCGGTTTGTTCTATCTGATGTAACGCCGCATCCAGCGCCAGCTCGTAGCCCCTGGGGCCCAGCCCGCAGATCACGCCCACTGCCACATCGGAAAAGTAGGAGTGGTGACGGAACGGCTCGCGCTTGTGCACGTTCGATAGATGCACTTCGATAAATGGGATGCTCACCGCCAGCAATGCGTCACGTATTGCGACACTGGTATGGGTGAAAGCGGCCGGATTGATCACAATGAAGTCTATCGCCTCATCACGTGCGGCATGGATGCGCTCGATCAATTCGTGCTCGGCATTGCTTTGCAGGCTCAACAGATGATGACCCCGGGCAGTCGCCTGCTCGCGCAGATTCTGGATGATCTGTTCCAGGGTGGCAGTCCCGTACACACCGGGTTCCCGGGTGCCGAGAAGATTCAGGTTGGGACCGTTGAGTACCAGAATGCTCGCCATTATTGTTGATCCACAGGCCGTGAGAAAAAGCTGACCGTCAGGTCATGGGTGGAAGTCTGCCGGAAACCGTACGGCCTGTCCAGAATCGGTCGAATGCCTTCAGATGCCCGCATGTTTGCCGCAGATGAGTATAGATTACTTGCCGGTAATTGCCGCTGTGCGCGCCAGGAAGCCATCCCGGTCGATCTCGCCCTGTATGCGCAGCTCGAGCAGCTCGTCCCCGGTGCTGTCGTAGAACACAAAGGCCGGGGGGCCGAAGAGTCCCTTGGCCTCCAGCCACTGGCGCTGATCCGGGGTGTTGTCGGTGAGGTCCAGCTTCACCCGCGTGAACCCTTCGAGCTGCTGGCGCACGGTGTCGTCGGCCAGCACCCGTCGCTCGATGATCTTGCAGCTGATACACCAGTCGGCGTAGAGCTCGACCACCGCGGGTCGCCCGGCCTGGGCTGCACGTGAAAGCTGTGCGGCGAGCTCGGCTTGTGTCTCGACCGGAGTAAAGAAGCCTGTCAGGTTGCCACTCCCGGACTGGCCAGTGCCAGTGAAAGGGTCGAGTGGGCGCACGGGGTCGGAGCCGCCGGCCAGGGCGCCAGCCAGGGCGATGGCAGCATAGATGGCGGCGAGCAGAGCCGCCGTGCGTGCCAGTCGGCTGGCGGCGCTCTGGCCGGCACGCTCGAACAGACCCAGCTGGACGGCAATACCCGCAGCCAGCACGGCCCACAGAGCCAGGCTTGCCGGTCCGGGAATCAGACGCTCGAGCAGCCAGATGGCTACGCCCAGCAGGCCGAAGCCGAAGAGTTGCTTGACCGAGGCCAGCCAGGGGCCCGAACGGGGCAACAAGGCATTGCCGAAGACCGCCACCAGCAGCAGGGGTACGCCCATTCCCAGGGCCAGCGCGAAGAGTCGCAAGGCGCCGCCCGCTGCGTCCCCTGTGGTGCTGATATAAACCAGCGCGCCGGCCAGGGGAGCGGATATGCAAGGCGACACTACCAGCGTCGAGAGCGCGCCCATGACCGCAGCGCCGGGAATCGAGCCGCCGCGGGTTCGGCTGCCCAGGCGTTCCAGCGGCTCGCGCACGAAAGCGGGCAGGCGCAGATCGAAGAGGCCGAACATGGCCAGGGCAAAGACGACAAAGAAAACGGCAAAGGTTATCAGCACCCAGGGTGACTGCAGCCGTGCCTGGATATTCAGCGCCGCGCCAAACAGACCGATCAAGGCGCCCACCGCCGCGAATGTGACTGCCATGCCCAGCACGTAACTGGAAGCCAGCAGCACGGCCCGCGGTTTGTCGATATCGGCTCTGCCGACTACCAGGCTGCTGAGAATCGGCAGCATGGGCAGGACGCAGGGGGTGAAGGTCAGCCCGAGGCCGGCAAGAAAGAACAGTAGCAGGGCCAGACTCAGCTGGCTCGCCGGCTGGGTAGCGTCAGCCGCGGTTGGCGGGGCCTCGCTTGCGGCGGCAGCGCGCCCGCCCGGTAGGGGCAGGGTGACCGTTTCCGGTGGGTAGCACAGGCCCGCATCCGCGCAGCCCTGGAAGTCCACCCGCAACATCTGATCCGGCGCCGGGCTGCCATCCAGCGTCAGGGAGACCTCGAGCTGGTTGTAGTAGACCTCCACGTCGCCGAAGAATTCGTCGTGACGCTCGATGCCCTCGGGCAGCGAGACGTCTGTCACCCTGGCACTGGTGCCGGTCAGCTGGAAATCCAGCCGGTGACGGTACAGGTAGTACTCGGGAGCGATTTCGAATCGCAACCGGATTTCCTGTTCCGCCAGGCCGACAACGCCCGGTCGGAAGGCCTGATTGACCGGCAGGAAATCGGTCTGTCCGGCGCTGCCTTGCAGCACACCGGTGCCAGAGCCCGGCGTGTTGTCCAGCAGGCCTGCGCCGACCAGGCCGGACCATACCAGGCCGGGAGCAAACAGACAGAGCAGCAGGAGCAGGCGACGTAGCAGCAAAATGGGTTATCCGATAAAGACCAGGGCACTTATCATAAAGGCTCAAGGGGCGCTTGCCGAGGGACAAAGTGTCATCCCCCGAGATTTGCTCTGCCGGCTGATTGCAACGGCGATGCATCGGATGGGTACTCCGCCTGCGGGACGCGTTTTGTCACCTTTGCGCCGCCAGGTGCGAAGTGTGCTCGGCGACCGGTAGTGCTATGCTCGGACGCGAGTCGTTCAAAGGAGTCAGTTCATGAGGTTCGCAAAGGGCATGTTCCGCACCAAAACCGCCGGTGGGTCAGCCGGTAGTCCCGCCTCGGGCCATCGGTCGACATTGCTGGTCAAGGGCCTGCTGGGGTTGTTGCTGGTCTACCTGGTGCTCTGTCTGCTGGTCGGCTGGTACTGGAATCGTGAACCCGGGATCATGCCGCTGGTGCCGGCAGTGCCGGTTCAGAGTGACATGGTGGAAGGCGAAATGACGGTCGCCACGGTGAAGGCGCTGATGACCACCCTGCTGGAGAAGCCCGGTGGCTATCTGAGTAACGACATCATGCCCCCCGGGGTCTGGCTGGACAACATGCCCAATTGGGAGTTTGGCGTTCTGGTGCAGGTCCGCGACTTCACCCGGGCCATGCGGCGTGACATGGCGCGATCGCAGTCGCAATCGGCCGAAGATCCGGATCTGGCCAAGGCCGAGCCCCTGTTCCATTTCGACAACAAGAGCTGGATTATGCCGGCCACGGAGAGCGAGTACCGCCAGGGTCTCAAATCGCTCAATCGCTATGCCGAACGACTCAACAGCGGTGACGCCGACTTCTACGCCCGCGCCGATAACCTCGGCAGTTGGCTGGGTGACGTCAGTACCCGGCTGGGCTCGCTGTCGCAGCGCCTGTCGGCCAGTGTCGGTCAGGCTCCCGTGACAGACGGCAGTCGCCCGCGGGAGCAGACGCCCTGGCTGGAAATCGATGACGTATTCTACGAGTCCCGTGGCAGCGCCTGGGCGCTGATGCACCTGCTGCGCGCCGTGGAGGTCGATTTTGCCGATATCATTGCCAAGAAGAATGCGCAGGCCAGTCTGCAGCAGATCATCCGTGAGCTCGAAGCGACCCAGGAGCCCTTGTGGAGCCCCATGGTGCTCAATGGGGGTGGGTTCGGCGTGCTCGCCAATCATTCGCTGGTGATGGCCAACTACCTGTCCCGTGCCAACGCTGCGCTGATTGATCTGCGGCGGCTGATGGAACAGGGCTGAGCAGGATGGATCCCCGGGTACAGGCTCATCTTGCCGCGTCCGCTGCCGAGCAAGTCATTCACGTGGATGAGATGGATCAGCCCCTGGGGGTAACGGCCCGGGGCGACATGCATCTCAAGGGTCTCATTCCCCGCTGTACCTTCATTTTCGTGTTCAACAGCCAGGGGATGCTCTGCATCCACCAGCGCACAGCACACAAGCGGCTCTATCCCGGTTGCTGGGATGTCGCCGCTGGCGGTGTGGTGGCTGCCGGCGAAACCTACGAGCAGGGTGCCGAACGCGAGCTGATGGAAGAGCTGGGTATCGCCCGGGTACCGCTACAGGCGCATTTCCGGTTTTTTTTCCAGTCGGAGCAGAGCAGACTCTGGGGCGGTGTTTTCAGCTGCGTCTGGGATGGCCCTGTGGTCATGCAGCCCGAGGAAGTGGCCGCGGTGCGCTGGATCGATCCGTGCCAGCAGTGGCAGCGGGACGGGGAGTGCTATGCGCTGGACTCGCTGGAAGCCTTGCACCTGCTGCAATCGGGCTATACCGGAGCCTGAGCGCTCGTTTACCATCACCCCCTGCACTATCGATTCACCTCCCTGATGTTGGAAACAAGCATGGTCAAATCAGCCAAAGGCATGGCCGCACTCGGCGGCCTGGTCTATTCCACTGAAACCGGTCGTACCTGCCCGGCTTGCCGTCAGCCCGTGGCCGAATGCGTCTGTGGTGCGCCATCGGCGCCCCAGGGCGACGGCATCGCTCGGGTCCGCCGGGAAACCAAGGGTCGCGGCGGAAAGACAGTGACCACCGTCAGCGGTTTGACCCTGCAGCCGGAAGCTCTGAAGTCTCTGGCCAAGAAACTCAAGACCCGTTGCGGCTGTGGAGGGGCGGTAAAGGAGGGTGTGATCGAGATACAGGGTGATCATGCCGAGCTGATCTGTAGCTGGTTGATCGAGCAGGGCTTCCAGGCCAAGCGTGCAGGCGGCTAGTTGCGAGCAGGCCGAACCGGTCGGTGCGCCTGATCAATCGGGCGCAGCCACCAATGCAGATAGCGGCCCAGATCGCGATAGGTGGGGTGTCGGCTGTAGCGCAATTCCTGCTCGATCACCTCTTCAGGCTGCAGCAGGGTCTGAAACTCGGCAGGCATGTAGTCGTAAAAAACACGTATTCCGCTCTTTTCCAGGCATTCGAGTTGTTGCTGTCTGACCCAGTCTGCCATCAGGGCAGGATCCAGGGGTTGCTGTGGGGTCAGGCTGCGCTTGCTGCCGGCAAGCTGGTTTTTCGCCAGCTTGCGAAGCTGGCCCTTGATCAGATTCTTGTAGACCAGAGCATCCCTGTTGTAGAAGGCCAGCGAGATTCGCCCGCCAGGCCTGCACAGCTGCCTGAGCACAGCAAGCGCGAGGGCCGGCTCTTCCAGCCATTCCAGCACGGCGTGACAGATGACCAGGTCGTAGCTATGGCCCTGCGCGGTCAATGCTTGTAGCGGGCATTGCAGGTAGGTGACAGGGTAGGCCGAATCGATCGCGCTGAGCCGCTCGCGGGCGCCGTCGAGCATTTCCGCCGAAGGATCCGCCAGGGTCACGCGATGCCCGCGCAAAAGAGCCCATTCGCTCATGTGGCCGAGCCCGGCTCCGACGTCGAGCACCCTTAGCGACTGGTCTGCCTCGCAAATCTCGGGCAACCATTCCGCAAGGTCCCGCTTGAGTACGGCCAGGCGTACGTCCCCCTTGAGGCCGGAATATATCTTGCGAGCGAAATGCGCGCCCATCTGGTCGAAGTATCGATCTGCCATCTGCCACTCCTGGGGGAAATGCAGCCGTCAAGGGCACGAATCGCGGGCAATAAAAAAGCCAGCTTGTGGCCGGCTTTCAAGGGGGCAAAACACTTATTTTTGGTAAGCGTTTACTGCCTTAACTATTTCCGCCCGGGCTTCGTCGGCGCCGCCCCAGCGATCGATCTTGACCCATTTGCCGGGTTCCAGATCCTTGTAATTCTCGAAGAAGTGCTGGATCTGCTGCATCAGCAGTTCCGGCAGATCGGTGTATTCCTTGATATCGCGGTACAGTGCGCTCAGCTTGTCGTGGGGAACCGCGATCAGCTTGGCATCGCCACCGCCATCATCGGTCATGTGCAGCACGCCCACCGGCCGGCAGCGAATCACTGCGCCAGGTGAAACGGGGTGCGGTGTCACGACCAGAACATCCAGCGGATCGCCATCATCGGCCAGCGTGTTGGGAATGAAGCCGTAGTTGGCCGGATAGAACATCGGAGTAGCCATGAAACGGTCGACGAACAGGGTGTTGCTGTCCTTGTCGATCTCGTATTTGATCGGCGCATGGTTGGCCGGGATTTCAATGGCGACGTAGATGTCGTTGGGGATGTCTTTGCCTGCGGGGATCTGGTCGTAGCTCATGGTTTACCTGATTCGGGCATGATTGAAAAATTCTGGGCGCGATTATAGAGGCTGGCGTAGGGGATACCAAGCAATAAGCGCAGAAAACAGCTAAACCTTAGTCGCACACGGGGCTGACCGGCCCTGCAGGACTGATGGACTATCAGTCGGGGCCGGTCGCGGGTGCAGGTAGATCAGAGCTTCAGAGCAAAGTAGTGGAATTCGGAGTCGGCGGAAAAGCCCAGCGAGCGGTACAGACCATGGGCCGTGTGATTGTCCTCACCGGTCATCACGGTCATGCGTTTGATGCCTTGGGCTCGTGCCATCACCTTGGCCTGGTTGATCAGGCGGTCGGCGACCAGTTGCCGGCGGGCTTCCTCGATGACATAGATGCCCTTGAGCACCCAGCTGGGTGAAAGTGTCAGCGCCGAAAAGCTCGGGATGAACTGACAGAAACCCAATACCTTGCCGCTTTCCTCGTCCTCTGCGAGCAGGATGATGGCCTGATCATTTTTCAGACGATCCTCCAGGAAGCGTCTTGACGCCTCTGGCTTGGGCAGCTGGCCATAGAATTCGCGGTACTTGATGAACAGCGGCGTTACTTCATCCAGCCGGCTGGTATCTGCCTGCACTATGCGCATACGTTGTTTCCATTATTGGTCAGATTGTGGCCCGTCTCACCTGACGGGTCAGTCGATGCCATCGTGCCCCAAAGCATGAAAATCTTCAACGGCCAGAAACAAAGACACCCTGCCTGGGCAGGGTGTCCGGGGGTGCGCCTTGACGGCAGCCGCTGTGGCTATGGCAGGCTAGATCTTGAATTCCGGCAGTTTGCGTTCCACCCGGTGCTTGGCCAGCTGCACATAGGAGGGCATGCCGTTGGCGAAGGGCGGATAGTCTTCGCCCTGGATCAAGGGCGACAGGTAGCGACGGCAGGCATCGGTAATGTGGAAGCCGTCCTCGGTGATGAAGTCGCGCGGCATGAACTTCTCCACATTAGCCACATCTTTCAGCGGGGCTTCGATGATGTCCCACTGGTATGGACTGTCCTGGAGGCGGCGAATGGCCGGCATGATTGCATTCTTGCCTTCCAGTGCGATACGTACGGCCGCCTGGCCGAGTGCGTAGGCCTGTTCAACGTCCACCGCCGATGCCAGGTGGCGGGCAGCGCGTTGCAGGTAGTCGGCAACCGCCCAATGGTACTTGTAGCCAAGCTGATCCTTGACCAGGCTGGCTACGGTCGGCGCCACGCCGCCCAGTTGTGCGTGACCGAATGCGTCGGTCAGTCCGGTTTCGGAGAGAAACTTGCCATCGCTGTTCTTGATCCCCTCGGATACGCCGATCACACAGTAGCCGTAGGTTTCCACGCATTCCTTGACGCGGGCAAGGAAGGCCTCCTGGTCAAAGCGGACTTCCGGGAACAGCAGGATGTGCGGTGGCTGGCCCTCGCCTTCGCTGGCCAGGCCGCAGGCGGCGGTGATCCAGCCGGCATGGCGACCCATGACTTCCAGGATGAAGACCTTGGTAGAGGTGGCAGCCATGGACGCCACATCGAAACCGGCTTCGCGGATCGAGGTGGCGACGTACTTGGCTACCGAGCCGAACCCGGGGCAGCAGTCGGTGATCGGCAGGTCGTTGTCGACGGTTTTCGGAACATGGATGGCCTGGATCGGGTAGCCCATGGTTTCGGCCAGCTGCGATACCTTGAGGCAGGTATCGGCCGAGTCGCCGCCACCGTTATAGAAGAAGTAGCCGATATCATGGGCACGGAAGACCTCGATCAGCCGCTCGTATTCGGCGCGGTTGGCTTCCAGGCTCTTGAGCTTGTAGCGGCAGGAGCCAAAGGCGCCGGAGGGCGTATGACGCAGACCGGCGATATCCTCGGCCGACTCCTTGCTGGTATCGATCAGATCCTCGGTCAGGGCGCCGATGATGCCATTGTGACCGGCGAAAACCGTGCCGATCCGGTCGGGGTGCTGGCGGGCCGTTTCGATGACGCCTGCGGCGGAGGCATTGATGACGGCGGTGACACCACCGGACTGGGCGTAAAAGGCATTCTTGACGGTCATGCAGACTCCATGTGTAAGACAATGGCCGGGGGTGGGCGCGCTGCGCCTGGCCCCGCAGCAGGGTACGGCGGGCCGGCGAACAGAAGCGGCAAACGGGTTTGGCGGGCAATGATAGCCCAAAGTATGTCTGTTTGCATCGCCAGCGGGCCAATGGCGGCGCCGCTCCATGGTGCGTGATAACATCGAACCACTTTTCTCCGGCTTGGGATCTGGCGCAACGATGCATCTGCACATTCTTGGTATCTGCGGTACTTTCATGGGCTCTCTGGCGTTGCTGGCCCGGGAGCTGGGTCATCAGGTCAGTGGCAGTGACGCCAACGTCTATCCACCCATGAGCACGCAACTGCAAGCACAGGGTATCGAGCTGTGTGAGGGGTATCTGCCCGAGCATCTGCAGCCTGCGCCGGATCTGGTGATCGTCGGTAACGCGATGTCCCGGGGCAATCCGGCCGTGGAATATGTGCTGGATCAGGGGCTGCCCTATGTGTCAGGCCCCGAATGGCTGGCGCGTCACGTATTGCAGGACCGTTGGGTGCTGGCGGTTGCGGGTACCCACGGCAAGACCACGACCTCCAGTCTGCTGGCCTGGATCCTTGAGCATGCGGGCATGACTCCGGGTTTTCTGATAGGCGGTGTGCCGCAGAACTTTGGCCTGTCGGCGCGACTCGGCGGGACGCCTTTCTTCGTTGTGGAGGCCGATGAATATGACAGCGCCTTCTTCGACAAGCGCTCCAAGTTCGTGCATTACCGGCCGCGCACGGCGATTCTCAATAATCTTGAGTACGATCATGCGGACATCTTTCCTGATCTGGCGGCGATCGAGCGGCAGTTCCATCACCTGGTGCGCACAGTGCCGTCGACCGGGCTGATCATCCATCCCGCAGGCGACGCAGCGCTGGAGCGCGTGATCGACATGGGCTGCTGGACGCCGCGCCAGACCACTGGCGGAGCAGGAGGCTGGCAGGCCAGGCTGCTTGAGGCTGACGGCTCCCGCTTCGAGGTTTTTCTCAATGGGGCCCTGCAGGGAGTCGCCGAGTGGTCGCAGACGGGCGCTCACAGCGTGGCCAATGCGCTCACCGCGCTGGCCGCTGCCCGGCACGTCGGGGTGACGCCCGCGCAGGGCATCTCCGCACTGGCCGAGTTCCGCAGCGCCAAGCGCCGCATGGAGTTGCTCGGCACCTATGGCGGCGTGAGCCTGTATGACGATTTCGCCCACCATCCCACTGCCATCTCGACCACCCTGGCAGGTCTGCGAGCCGGGATCGGGGAGGCGCCACTGATTGCGATCATCGAGCCGCGCTCCAATACCATGCGTCTGGGCAGTCACGCCGCCGCCCTGGCGGCCAGCGTGGCCAGTGCCTCCGAGGTGATCTGGTTCCAGCCGCCCGGTCTGGACTGGTCGCTGCAGTCGGTAGTCGATGCCAGCCCGGTGCCGGCACGGATCGAAACCGATATCGACAGCATCATTAACGGCGTGCTTGCCAGGCTGCAAACGGGTACCCGCATCGTGATCATGAGCAACGGCGGTTTCGGCGGTATTCATCAGCGTATGCGTCAGGCTCTGGAGGTCAATCGTGGCTGAGAAGCGCGTAACGCTCGCGATGACCGGCGCCTCGGGCGCGCAGTACGCACTGCGACTGCTTGAATGTCTGGTCAAGGCCGATGTGGAAGTCTATTTCCTGATTTCCCAGGCCGCCCAACTGGTTGTAGCGACCGAGACCGATCTGACCCTGCCGCCCAAACCCCAGGCGCTGGAACTGTTCCTGACCGCCCATTACGGCGCCCGGGAAGGGCAGATTCGGGTGTTCGGCAAGCAGGACTGGATGGCGCCGGTGGCCTCGGGGTCTGGAGCACCCAGCGCGATGGTCGTGTGCCCCTGCTCCACCGGCAGTCTGTCAGCCATCGCCACGGGGGCCAGCAACAACCTGATCGAGCGTGCTGCCGACGTCGCGTTGAAAGAGCGGCGCAAACTGATTCTTGTGCCTCGGGAAGCGCCTTTCTCGACGGTGCACCTGGAAAACATGCTCAAGCTCAGCCAGATGGGCGCAGTGATACTGCCGGCCAGCCCGGGGTTCTACCACAAGCCCCGTTCGATCGATGATCTGGTAGATTTTGTTGTGGCGCGCATTCTCAATCAGTTGGGGATCGAGCAACAGCTGCTGGCGCGCTGGGGGGAGTGAACGCCGCCGGGGCTGGCCCGGCGGCGGTCGATGCCTGAATCAGACGAAGTACAATGACAGCGCTTCAGCAATGAAGGCCGGCTTGTCGCTGCCTTCGATTTCCAGTGTTGAGCGGGCCTTGATCAGCCATTGTCCGGGCTTTTTCTCGGTGACATCCATAACAGTGCTTTGCAGCCGGACCCGCGAACCAACGCGTACCGGCTGGATGAAGCGCAGGCTGTCCATGCCATAGTTGACGGCCATCTTCAGGCCCTCCGGACGAATCAGCAGTCCGGCAGACAGCTTCGGCAGCAGTGACAGCGACAGGAAGCCGTGGGCAATGGTGCCGCCAAACGGCGTCTGCTTGGCCTTCTCTTCATCGATGTGGATGAACTGATGATCCTCGGTGCAATCGGCGAATTGGTTGACGCGCTCCTGATCAATGGTCATCCACTCGGAATGGCCGAGATCCTTGCCAATGTAGGAGGTCAGTTCGGAAACGGGTACGGCGGTCATGGCGTTCTCCATGGCTGTTGTTGTATTGCCCCAAACGGAGCTGTGTGAAACAGGCGCTTGCAATCGGTGCAGGCAGAACTATAGACACAAGAACAGGTCTTTTGCCATGGTTGCAAGGGCAGCGGGCCGGGTCAATCGGCATGCGCCTGAATAGGTTTGCTGAATGCCGGAACCGAGGTGCGGCAGCCAGCGGCCAACCGACTATCCAGCATGAGGCAGGCATGACCGAGAGACACGCCCTTTTCCCGCTCAAGAGCATTCTGTTACCCGGTTGTGTAATGGACCTGCAGATATTCGAAGCGCGCTATCTGGATATGCTCAGCCGCTGCTTCAAGCATGGCGAGAGCTTTCTGATCGTCGCCCTGGAATCCGGACCCGAGTCCGGATCGGGCGATCTGCGTTTCAATGCCCTGGGCTGCGAGGCGCATATCATCGACTGGCAGCAGCGTGACAACGGTCTGCTCGGGATCCGGGTGGAGGGCCGTCGCCGGGGACGTATCCAGGCTGCCGACGTGGCCGAGGACGGTCTGGTCAGTGGCCAGATAGACTGGATCAGCGAGCAGGCGGACGCACCGCTGGGAGAAGAGCACGACGACCTTGTGGTGCTGCACGAGGCCCTGATGCAACATCCTCTGGCCGAAGGGCTGGGTTTGCCCGAAGTCGCCGGGAGCCAGCAGCGGCTGGGCTATCAGCTGGCGTTTCTGCTGCCCTTCTCGCTGGACCAGAAGGTGGCGCTACTCAACCTGGATCACCCCGGGGCCCGCCTGCGCCAGATCAATGAATGGCTGGAGATAATGCAGGCCTGACAGCAGGCCCAGTGCCGCAATCAGGGGCAGCCAGAGCAGCAACCGGCTCGCCGGGGCGGGCGGGTCGAGTATCGGTTGGGCTCTTTCGACCATCCACAGGGCCAGTAGCAGGGCTGAACCGGCGAGCAGAAAGGCGCTGACCAGAGCCAGTATCGAAGCGTTCAGCGCAACCAGATTGAGCGCGCCGAGCACAATGCCCGCTGGCGCCACCCCTGACATGAAGACGGCCCGGGTCCAGAAGGTGTGGGGGCGATTCTTCAACAGGGCAGTGATGGCAATCAGTATCAGGCTGAACGCCATGATGCTGGCAGGTCCGGAGGCGCCCGAGGCAATGACCATCAGGGCCGCTAGAATGAGTGCCAGCAGGGTGAATATCAGCGCCAGCCAGGCCCTGGAGGCTGCCAGGGTGGCCGCCAGCAGGCCGAACAGCAGCAGCGGGAAGAACCCGCTGACCAGTGGCGTCAGGACCTGGTATATCAGGCCGTGGCCGTCTGCCCGCGAGACCCAGTACGACACGCCCTGCTGCACAACGGCCAGGTGCCCCGTGGTCAGCGTTATGCCAGCAAGACCGCCAAGGCATGCCGCGCCGGCAAGCAGATTGCTCCAGCGCTTCTGGGCCCGCAGTATGACCACCACAGCCAGCAGCAGGGCGGCCAGCAGGCCGAGCAAGGTCAGTGCCTGCTGCCAGAAGAACTCGGGCACCGGCCATTTGATCGCACGTCCGGCGACGAAGCCCGGTGTGACGTAGACCGGCGCCCATGCCAGCGCGGACAACAGGTTGATGGCCACGAAGCGCAGGGTGGGCATGTCCAGCATGCCAGCCACCATGGGAATGATGGGGCGTATCGGGCCGACGAACCGGCCGATGAATATACCCAGCAGACCATAGCGCCTGAAGAACGCCTCGCCGCGGGCAATCCACTGCGGATGTCGTCGGAACAGGCCGATACGTCGGATATCCTGGTGCAGCGTGCGGCCGAGTGCAAAGCTGAGCAGGTCGCCGAGGACCGCGCCGCAGAACGCCCATGCCAGCGCCGCCGCGAATGACATGCCGCCGCCGCCCGCCATGGCCGTTACCGCCAGCAGAAGCACCACCCCGGGGATGACCAGGCCGGCAATGGCCAGGGATTCCAGCAGGGCAATCAGAAAAATGGCCAGCCCGAGCCACTGCCGGTGGTCGCCGAGCCACTCGAGCAGGCTGCCGGTCAACAGGTTATCCATACTGCCTGCGCTCGTCGGATTGATCGGCCATGGGGGCCGGGCGGACATGGGTGGGTACGTGATCGAATCATATTCAAGATCATAGCAGCTCCGCCCTGTCCAGTGCCGGGGCAGACAGCTATAATGCGGCCTTTGGTACAGGCAACGGGTAATCGGTGGCAGGCATGAGTGCGGAACAGGTAACAGAATACATGCAGGGGCTCGGTCTTCGCGCCCGGCAGGCATCCAGGGTGATAGCTCGCGCCACGACGGCGGTGAAGAATCGCGCCCTGCTGGCCACCGCCGAGGCGATCGAGGCCGCCGCCACGGAACTGGTCGAGGCCAATGAACTGGACTTGCAGGCCGGGCGGGACAACGGGCTGGACGCGGCGATGCTCGACCGCCTGGCCCTGACCCCGGCGCGTATTCAGGCCATGCTGGAGGGGCTGCGCCAGGTGGCAGCGCTGGACGACCCGATCGGTTCGATACGTGACATGAAGTTTCTCCCCTCGGGTATTCAGGTGGGACGCATGCGCGTGCCACTGGGTGTTATCGGCATCATCTACGAGTCGCGGCCCAATGTGACCGTGGAAGCGGCCAGTCTGTGCCTGAAATCCGGCAACGCCTGCATATTGCGCGGCGGGTCGGAGTCGATTCAATCCAATCGCGCCATCGCCCGCTGCCTGCGTCAGGGACTGGACGCGGCCGGGTTGCCTGCCGAAGTGGTGCAGGTCGTGGAAACCACCGATCGGGCTGCCGTGGGTGCGTTGATCACCATGCCCGACTATGTGGATGTGATCGTGCCCCGCGGCGGCAAGGGCCTGATCGAGCGGATCAGTCGGGATGCACGTGTGCCGGTGATCAAGCATCTGGACGGCATCTGCCACGTCTACGTGGATGACCGGGCCGATCTGGACAAGGCGCAGGCCATTGCCCTGAATGCCAAGACGCACCGCTACGGGGTGTGTAACGCCATGGAAACCCTGCTGGTGCATCAGGCCGTTGCCGATGAGTTTCTCCCCCGTGTTGCCAGGCTCTATGCCGAAAAGCAGGTCGAGCTGCGCGGCTGTGCGGCAACCCGGGACATTCTGCCCGATGCCGTGGCCGCTACGGAAGAGGACTGGAGCACGGAATACCTCGCGCCCATTCTGGCTATACGGGTAGTCGCCGACATGGATGCGGCTATCGAGCACATCAATACTTACAGCTCCCAGCATACGGATGCGATGGTGTCCGAAGACTATACCCGGGCCAGGCGATTCCTCGCCGAGGTGGACTCCAGCTCGGTGATGATAAATGCTTCGACCCGCTTCGCCGATGGCTTCGAATACGGCCTGGGCGCCGAGATCGGCATTTCGACCGACAAGATTCATGCCCGTGGCCCGGTCGGGCTTGAAGGGCTCACCAGCGAAAAGTACGTGGTGTTCGGCGACGGGCATATCCGCCAATGATGTGCGGATGACCAGGCGCATAGGGCTGCTCGGCGGCACCTTCGATCCGGTGCATTTCGGACACCTGCGTGGTGCTCTGGAAGCCGCCGAGTGCCTGGGTCTGGATGAGCTGCGGCTGATTCCCAGCGCCCGGCCCCCCCATCGTGGCCAGCCGCGTGCCTCCGCCGAACAGCGCCTGGCCATGGTGCAGCTGGCGACCGGTGGTGTCACCGGACTGATGGTCGATGATCGGGAGCTGCAACGTGACCGCCCGTCATATACTGTCGAAACCCTCGAATCGCTACGCAGCGAACTTGGCGATACTGTTACCCTGTTCATGATTCTTGGCTGGGATGCCTTCGGTGGACTGCCGGCCTGGCATCGCTGGGAGGGGTTGCTCGGGCTGTGTAACCTGGTCGTGCTGCAACGGCCGGACTACGATCCGGAGTTGCCCGAAGTGCTCAAGGATCTGCTCGCCGCCCGAAGCGTCAGTGATCCAGGCAGCGTGAGCGCCCGTTATGGGCAGATAATCTGCCTGACGCAGACGCCGCTGGCGATATCTGCCACCCACATTCGCCAGCTGGTGGCGGAGCGCCGGTCGCCCCGTTTTCTGCTGCCCGATGCGGTACTTGATTATATTGAAACCCACGGGCTTTACCTGCCCTGATACCGAAGGACTAGAACTACCTATGCAGATCGACGACATGGTCAAAGTGATAGAGGATGCACTGGACGAGCTCAAGGCCAAGGACGTGGTGCGCATCGACGTACGCGAGCTCACCAGCGTAACCGACTACATGATTATCGCCAGCGGCACCTCCAATCGGCACGTCAGTGCGCTCAGCGACAACGTGGTGGAAAAGGCCAAAGCAGCCGGTAACCGCCCGCTGGGCGTGGAAGGCAAGGAATCCGGGGAATGGGTCCTGGTGGACCTTGGCGACGTGGTAGTGCATGTGATGCAGCCGGCGACCCGCCAGTTCTACGATCTGGAGCGGCTCTGGCAGAGTGCCGAGTCCCGTCGGGCCCAGCAACAGCAGCCCTCCGAGTAACGGGTGCGTCTGCGTTTGATCAGCGTGGCCTCGCGCATGCCGCGCTGGGTGGAGCAGGGCTATCACGAGTATGCCAAGCGCATGCCCGCCGATCTGCCGCTGGATCTGGTCGAGGTGCCCCTGGCCACGCGTGGCAAGAATGCCGATGTGGCCAGATTGATGCGTCGCGAAGGCGAGCAGATGCTTGCCGCCACCCAGCCCGGTGATCGGATAGTCACGCTCGAGGTGACAGGGCGTAGCTGGAGCACCGAGGAGCTGGCCGGCCATCTCGACACCTGGCGTCTCGAGGCGCGCAATGTCAACTTGATGGTCGGTGGCCCCGAGGGGCTGGCCGGTGAAGTGGCTGCGCGCAGTGACCAGCGCTGGTCGCTCTCTGCACTCACGCTACCGCACCCGCTGGTAAGGATTCTGCTGGCGGAACAGCTCTACCGGGCCTGGACAATTCTCAATCGCCACCCTTACCACAAGTGATACATGGCCAGACCTATTCATCTGAAAGACCACTCCAGTGATGCCGGGATTGTCCAGCGTCGGGTAGTGCTCGCCTCCCTGATGGTGGCGGCGCTTACGCTGACGCTGGTCGGACGGATGTACTTCCTCCAGGTCATGCAGTACGAACATCACTCGACGCTCTCCGAGAACAACCGGGTGCACATCCAGCCGGTACCGCCCAGCCGTGGCCGCATCTATGATCGAAACGGCGTGGTGCTGGCCGAGAACCGGCCGAGCTTCAGCCTGAGCATCACCCGCGAGCGCGTGCCTGATCTGGAACAGACTTTCACGCTGCTGGGCTCGCTGCTGGCACTGAGCGAAGAAGACCTGGAGCGGGCGCAACGCAAACTCACCCAGGGCCGCAGGCCGTTTGAGCCAGTGCCGGTGATGTTCGGTCTGACGGAAGAGCAGATCGCCCAGATCGCCATCAACCAGTTCCGCCTGCCCGGTGTAGAGGTGCAGACCAGCTTTGTGCGTCATTACCCGCTGGCCGAGCACTTTGCCCATGCGGTGGGGTATGTCGGTCGCATCAACGAAAAGGAAATGGCCAGCATCGATCAGGTGGCCTATGCCGGTACCCACTACATCGGCAAGACCGGTATCGAGCGCTTCTACGAAGATATCCTGCACGGAACCGTGGGCTACGAAGAGGTAGAGACCAACGCCCGGGGCCGGGTGTTGCGGGTGCTCAAGCGGACCGATCCGCTGCCGGGCAAGGACATCACCCTGCATCTCGACAGTCGTCTGCAGGCGGTCGCCGAAAGAGCCCTGGGCAATCGTCGGGGAGCGGTGATCGCCATCGAGCCCGAGACCGGTGGGGTGCTCGCCTTTGTTAGTCAGCCCGGGTTTGATCCCAATCTGTTTGTTACCGGTATCAGTCACGCCGACTATGGCGCGTTGCGGGACTCACTCGATCAGCCGCTGTTCAATCGGGTGCTTCGTGGTCTTTACCCTCCGGGTTCGACCATCAAGCAGATTGTGGCTTTGGCCGGGCTGGACAGCGGTGTGACCACAAGAGAAAGCCGGGTATACGATCCGGGCTTCTATCAGTTGCCCAATCACAGCCACAAGTACCGTAACTGGAACCGCTCCGGTGACGGCTGGGTCTCCATGGCTTTCGCCATCGCGCGTTCCAATGATACCTATTTCTATGACCTGGCCAACAAGCTCGGGATCGACCGGATGCATGATTACATGACCCGTTTCGGACTGGGCACGCGCGTCTCCCATGACATGTATGAAGAGTCCGCCGGCCTGATGCCATCGCGGGCATGGAAGCGGGAGGCGCGGCGTCAGCCCTGGTACCCCGGCGAAACGCTGATTACCGGCATCGGTCAGGGGTACATGCTCACGACACCGCTGCAGCTTGCCCAGTCGATTGCGCTGATGGCCAACAGAGGAGTCTGGCGGCGGCCCAGATTGTTGATGCATGCCGATGGGGAGCCGCCGCAGGTGGCGGATACGCCCGCGAACATCGAGTTGAAGAGCCCCGCAGACTGGGATTTCATCATTGGCGCCCTGGAGGATGTCATGCACGCACAGCATGGTACCTCGCGCAGTGCTGCGCTGGACGCGCCCTATCGCATGGCAGGCAAGACGGGTACGGCCCAGGTCGTTGCCATCGCTCAGGGTGAAAAGTACGATTCAGCCGCGCTGCAGGAGCGCCATCGTGACCACGCCTTGTTTGTCGGCTTCGCGCCCGCAGAAGCGCCGAAGATAGCGGTTGCGGTCATGGTCGAGAACGGTGAGTCGGGCGGGCGCGTGGCAGCCCCTGTGGCGCGTCAGCTGTTCGATGCCTGGCTACTCCCAGACCCGGAGCCCGCCGCTTTTGACGAGGAGGTCGCGCAATGAAAGCACTGCTTGCCGGAGCATCATCATCGGGTCGTGGCGGCCTGCCGCGACGGGACCCGTTCTGGCAGCGCATCCATGTGGATCCCTGGCTGCTTCTGCTCATACTGGTACTGGCAACCGTGGCCGGTTTTGTACTCTACTCGGCCGGTAGCAAGAGCATGAGTATTCTCTACCGCCAGGGCGCTGCCTATTGTGTCGGCCTGGCGGTCATGCTCGCGGTAGCCCAGTTCAAGCCGCGATTCATGGAGCGCTGGGTGCCAGTGGCTTATGTCGGCTGCGTACTGCTGCTGATAGCGGTGTTGCTGGTGGGTACCGAGGCAAAGGGCGCCCAGCGCTGGCTGACGGTTCCCGGCGTGATCCGTTTTCAGCCATCGGAGATCATGAAGCTGGTGATGCCCATGGCTGTGGCCTGGTATCTGGCACGGCGCAATCTGCCGCCAGGCTTCAAGTACATCTGCGTCACGCTGGCCATCATCGGAATACCGATGGTCCTGATTCTCAAGCAGCCAGACCTGGGTACGTCACTGCTGGTAGCCATTTCCGGCTTTTTCGTGTTGTTGCTGGCCGGGCTTCGCTGGCGCTACATCATCGGGGCCGCCGTGCTGCTCGGCCCGATCGCGACGGCAATGTGGTTTTTTGTGATGCACGAATACCAGAAACGTCGTGTGCTGACCTTCCTGAATCCGGAAAGCGACCCGCTGGGGGCCGGCTGGAATATCATCCAGTCGAAGGCTGCCATCGGTTCCGGCGGCGTGTTCGGCAAGGGCTGGTTGCAGGGCACCCAGTCGCACCTGGATTTCCTGCCGGAGGGCCATACCGATTTCATCATTGCCGTGCTGGCCGAAGAGTTCGGCATGGTCGGTGTGTGCCTGCTGCTGATGGTCTATCTGCTGATCATCGCCCGCGGCCTGTTCATCACCCTGCAGGCGCAGGACACCTTCAGCAGGCTCCTGGCCGGCAGCATCACGCTCACGTTTTTCATCTATGTACTGGTCAATATCGGCATGGTCAGTGGTCTGTTGCCGGTAGTCGGGGTACCCTTGCCGTTGATCAGCTATGGCGGTACCTCGCTGGTGACGCTGTTATCCGGTTTCGGCATTCTCATGTCGATTCACACGCATCGAAAATGGATGGCTCAGTAATGCAGGCAGGTATCTTCCGTCATCTCAAAACCCTCACCGCCATTGCCCTGGTGGCCTGCGGCAGTACGCTTGCCAGCGCTGCGGATTATTCCGCCGAGCATCCGGCGGTGGTGCCCTTTATCAAGGAAATGCAGGTCGAACATGGCTTCGCGCCAGGTTACGTGAGCGGGCTGCTGGCTGCCGCCGAGCGCAAGCAGGCCATTCTTGATGCCATCTCACGCCCCGCCGAACGGGTACGGCCCTGGCATGAGTATCGCGCCATTTTCATCACCGATCGCCGTATCGCAGAGGGTGTCGCCTTCATGCAGACCCATGCCGATGCGCTGGCACGGGCCGAGCAGGAATACGGTGTAGAGGCTGAAGTCATCACGGCGATCATCGGCGTAGAGACCTTCTACGGCGGCAACAAGGGCAGCCACCGGGTCATTGACGCCCTGACCACCCTGGGATTCGATTATCCGCCACGGGCCGATTTCTTTCGGCGCCAGCTCAAGGCCTTCCTCGTGCTGACCCGCGAGCAGCAGATGGACCCGCTGGCGCTGACCGGTTCCTATGCTGGGGCAATGGGGTATCCGCAGTTCATTCCCAGCAGCTATCAGGCCTTTGCTGTGGATTTTGACGGGGATGACACCGTTGATATCTGGACCAACCCGGTTGACGCCATTGGCAGCGTGGCGAATTATTTCCGTGAACACGACTGGCAGTTAGGCGCGGACGTGGCGGTAGCGGCGAAGGTGACCGGCGACCGTTTCGCCGAGGGTCTTACTCTGGAGCAGGGGCTGGAAGCCCGGCGCAGCATTGGCGAGTTGCGGGAGCTGGGTTGGCAGATCGGGCAGCCACTGCCCGCCGAGCAGCAGGTCATGGCCTACGCGTTTGATGGCGGGGATCAGATGCAGTACTGGCTGGGCCTGGATAACCTGTACGTGATCACCCGCTACAATAGAAGCGTCATGTACGCGATGGTCGTTCATCAATTATCCGAGTTGATTCGGGAGGCGGCGAGCAGTGAGTAGTCGAACCATACAAGGGCTCCGTTTCGGTGTAACCGGCTTGCTGATTGGTCTGCTGTCGGCCTGTTCGAGTGCGCCACCGCAAGGTCAAGGGGCCAGTTCCGCCAGGCCTTCGGTCGACGGTGCCCCCGACTATCTGATGGATGTCTCGAAGATTCCGGATGCGGTTCCGACGGTGCACACCGGCCCCTTCAAGGCCTCGCCCTACCGTGTGCTCGGCAGGGATTACACGCCGATGCAGGACGGACGGCATTATCGCGAAGAGGGTGAGGCCTCCTGGTACGGCACCAAATTCCATGGCCAGAAGACGGCCAACGGCGAACTGTACGATCTGTATGGCATGACCGCGGCCCACAAGACGCTGCCGTTGCCAACCTATGTCCAGGTCACCAACCTGGCCAACGATCGCACGATCGTGGTGCGTGTGAACGATCGGGGACCGTTCTACTCCGACCGGATCATCGACCTTTCATACGCAGCGGCCAGGAAACTCGGTTTTGCCGAAAAGGGTACAGCCCGCGTGCGGGTCGAGGGTATCGATCCGGTCGCATGGCATCAGCAAAGAGATCCTGCCTACCTGGTGACAGCCCGGGCGGCCAAGCCGGAGGGTGCTCCCCAGTCGGCCTCAAGCCCTGCCAGCATGACCGGTGATGTGTACCTGCAGGTGGGGGCCTTTGCGTCGGCCCAGTCGGCTGAACGCCTGCGCGCGCAACTGCAAAACCAGACGGCGAGCCCGGTGTTTCTCAGTACGACTGAAAATGCGTCCGGCACGCTGCATCGGGTACGTATAGGACCAATGACCTCCCACGACCAGGCTGAACAGTTGGCAGACGTGTTGCGTCGTGCCAATCTGGGAACCCCCGCCGTGATCTCCGGCAACTGAATTCCAATTCCCGTTACATTCCACCAATAGTGAGTACCATGCTAAAGAAATTGACCCATATGCTGCTGCTTTCCGGTTCGTTGGCTCTGACCGGTCTGGCGTCTGCGCAGGTCCCGACTCCCAATGTTGCGCCCCAGGGCGCAGCCATCGTTCCCGCCGCACCGCAGTTGGCGGCCAGCAGCTACATCCTGCTGGATGCACGCAGCGGCAAGGTGCTGATGGAGCACAATGCCGATGAGCCGTTGCCACCGGCCAGCCTGACCAAGATGATGACCAGCTATATTGCCAGTCTCGAGATTCTGCGCGGCCAGATCAAGGAAGAGGACCTGGTGCTGGTCAGCGAGAAGGCCTGGCGCAAGGGTGGTTCCAAGATGTTCATCGAGGTCGGTAACCAGGTCAAGGTGATCGACCTGCTGCGCGGCATCATCATCCAGTCCGGCAACGACGCCAGCATTGCCATGGCCGAGCATATCGCCGGCAGCGAAGAGGCCTTTGCCGACCTGATGAACAGCCATGCCCGGCGTCTGGGTATGGATAACACGCATTTCGAGAATTCCACCGGCTGGCCTGCAGAAGGGCACCTGTCAACTGCCCGGGATATGGCCACGATGGCCAAGGCGATCATTCGTGATGATCCCGAGCACTACAAGATATACAAGGAAAAGGAGTTCGTCTGGAACGGAATCCGCCAGCCCAACCGCAATCTGATGCTCTGGCGCGACAGCACCGTTGATGGCTTGAAGACGGGTCACACCGAAGAGGCTGGCTATTGCCTGGTGGCTTCGGCCGAGCGTGACGGCATGCGCCTGGTCTCTGTGGTCATGGGCACCAGCAGTGAGCAGGCACGGGCCGCCGAAACCCAGAAGATGCTCACCTGGGGTTTCCGTTTCTTCGAGACCAAAACCTTCTACGAGCCTGGTCAGGTGCTGTCGCAAGCTCGCGTCTGGGCCGGTGTGGAGAACGAGGTAGCCCTGGGTCTGGCAGATGGACTGGTAATGACCATGCCCAAGGGGCAGGCCGAGAAACTGGAGGCAGGTATCACCATGAACTCGACGATCAAGGCCCCGATTACTGCCGGTGACGTGCTCGGGCAGGTCGAGGTCAAGCTGGGGGAGGAGGTCCTGCACAGTGCTCCCCTGGTAGCTCTGGCGGACGTCGAGCAGGCGGGCCTGTTCGGGCGTCTGTGGGACAACATCCGGCTGTTCTTCTACGGCTTTTTCAACTGAGGGGCGGACATGAGTGAAGTCGACAAAGAGCCGCCACGTATCGAGTTTCCCTGCCGGTACCCGATCAAGGTGATCGGTACGGCCGGGGAGGGGTTCGTCGCCCTGGTCACGGATATTGTTCAGCGCCATGCACCGGAGCTTGATCCGGCCGCGGTCGACATCAGGGAAAGCAGGAACGGACGCTTTCTTTCATTGCGCATGGAAATCGTGGCCACCGGACCGGATCAGCTACAGGCGCTCAACACCGAGCTGAAGGCGACCGGCCGGGTGCAGATGGTATTGTGAGCACAATGCCCGTGGTTCGACGTCTGGGATTGGTGGACTATCTGCCGACCCTCGAGGCGATGCGCGCGCTGACCGCCGAGCGGGGCCCCGATACGCCGGATGAAATCTGGTTGCTCGAGCATCCGCCGGTCTTCACCCAGGGGCAGGCAGGCAAGCCGGAACATGTGTTGGCGGCCGGTGATATACCGGTCGTCCAGGTAGAGCGTGGCGGGCAGGTGACCTACCACGGACCGGGCCAGCTGGTTGCCTACCTGATGCTGGACATTCGTCGCATGGAGCTGGGTGTTCGCGACCTGGTGACGGCCATGGAGCGCAGCCTGGTCAGGCTGCTGGCCAGCTACGGGGTCGAGGCTGCGCCGCGGGCCGATGCCCCTGGCGTGTATGTCGGGTCGGCCAAGATCGCCTCGCTGGGTCTGCGGATACGTCGAGGCTGCTCATTTCATGGGCTGGCGCTGAATGTGGACATGGACATGCAGCCGTTTCAGCGCATCAATCCCTGCGGGTACGCTGGCCTGGCGATGACCCAGTTGAGTGACCTGCTCGACCTTCCGCCCGCGCTTGCCGAGGTCGGCGAGCGCCTGGAGTCAGTGCTGCTGGAAGAGCTGGGTTACGGCCCTGACAGGGCCGCCGTCGCCGGGGTCAACTGACCGAGCGCGTGGGTATCAGCTGGGGTGAGGGCCCCTGGCCCGGCACGGCGGCAGGTTCGGCGAGCCCCAGATTGTTCTTTTCGAACACTCGGTCCGCGCGGTAGCTGGAACGCACCAGTGGCCCGGAGGGCACTTCCATGAAGCCCTTGGCCAGCCCGATTTCACGATAGCGATTGAACTCCTCCGGAGTCACCCAGCGTTTGACCTTGAGATGGTTGCGCGTGGGCTGCAGGTACTGCCCCAGGGTAACGATGTCGACGCCAATCGCGCGCAGGTCGTCGAAGGTCGCTATGATCTCTTCCTCCGTTTCGCCGAGCCCCAGCATCAGGCTGGTCTTGGTGATGACGTCGGGCCGATGCCGCTTGGCGTGTTCGAGCACTTTCAGGGTCTTGGCATAGCCCGCCCGTGGATCGCGGACTTCACGGGTCAGGCGTTCAACGGTTTCCACATTCTGCGCGAAGACTTCCAGGCCGGAATCCACCACGGCCTCGATCGCCGAATGGTCGCCATCGAAATCCGGGGTGAGCGCCTCGACGACAACCTGGGGCGTGCGCAGCTTGATAGCCCGCACTGCTGCAGCGTAGTGGCTTGCTCCGCCATCGGGCAGATCATCGCGGTCCACGGAGGTGAGCACGATGTAGCGCAGCCCCATGAGCTCGACGGATCGGGCCGTGTTTTCCGGTTCCTCGCGGTCCAGCCAGCCATTGGGGTTGCCGGTGTCAACGGCACAGAAGCGGCACGCCCGGGTGCATACCGAACCCATGAGCATGATCGTGGCCGTGCCGTTCGACCAGCATTCACCCATATTGGGACAGTGGGATTCCTCGCATACGGTACTCAGCCTGTGGGACGCCACATTCTGCTTGACCGCCTCGAAACGCTCCCCGGTCGGCACGCGTGCGCGCAGCCATTTGGGCTTGGGTTCGCGTACGACCGGATCGTCGGTGGCGCGGCGTTTCTGGCCGTCCTTGATCGCGGCGATGCCCTGGGCATTGCGAAACTTTTCGCCACTACCGACCCGTTTGGAAGGCTGATCATTCATGGAACGAGGCTGCTCCTGTATTGCATCGGGGCACATCAGCCGGCCCTAGGGAACGCGCTGGCGATCAATACCCGACGTGGATAGAGCCGCAGTTTACCACAGGCGCTCGCGGTAGCGCCCATGGTCGGGTACCGACAATAGTGTTACCTATTGAAAGCTGCGCAGCGTGTCCAGCAGGGGCTTGGAAGGGTAACCGTCGGCCGGCAGCCCCAGGGCGATCTGGAATTGTCGCAACGCCTGACGGGTGTTGGCGCCGATGATGCCGTCCACTCCGCCGGGGTCAAACCCCACCGCGCGCAGGCGCTCCTGAAGTTCCAGACGCTCCGTGCGTGACAACGGCTTGTCGTCAGTGGGCCAGGCGGCAAGCACGTTGCCGCGGCCCTGGAGACGCTCTGCGAGCAGACCGATGGCCAGGGCATAGCTGGTGGAGTTGTTGTAGCGCAGAATGCTGCGAAAGTTGTTCATGACGAGAAAGGCGGGGCCGCGATGCCCTGCGGGCAACAACAGCGATGCCGACTGGCTGGCTTCACCGAGTTGCAGGGGACCGCCCTGGGCATTGCGCACGCCCAGGTCCGCCCATTCTGCCAGGGGCTTGCGAATCGAGGTGTCAGCCAGGGCGTAATCGAAATCCTCGCCCAGCGTTACCTCTGCCCCCCAGGGATGCCCGCTCTGCCAGTTTGAAACACGCAGATAGTTGGCCGCAGAGGCCAGGGCATCGGCGGAGGAATTCCAGATGTCGCGCTTGTTATCGCCGTCGAAGTCCACCGCATGACTGTTGTAGGTGGTGGGTATGAACTGCGTCTGACCCATGGCGCCGGCCCAGGAGCCGAGCATGCCGTCCGGGCTGATATCTCCCCGCTCGAGTATCTCCAGGGCTGCCAGTAACTGGGCATGGGCAAAGTCGGGCCGACGGCCCTGGTGGGCCAGGGTGGCCAGGGCGCGGATCACGTAGTTGTCGCCCATGTTGCTGCCAAAGTTGCTTTCCAGGCCCCATATCGCTACCAGTACATGTCTGTCGACGCCGTAACGCTGTTCGATCGCGGCCAGCGTTGCGGCATGCTGGTCCAGCAGTCCACGCGCGCGGCTGATACGGGTGCTCGATAGCGCGCCATCGAGGTACTCCCAGACCGGCCGGGTGAATTCGGGCTGACTGCTGTCGGCCCGCAGTATGCCCGGATCCGGTATAACACCGGCGAAGGCCTGGTCAAACAGTGGCGCGCTTATGCCCGCAGCCAGTGCCTGTTCACGGAACAGGTCACGCCACTGGTCGAAGGTTGGCTGCGGTGCAGGCGCCGGCGCAGAGGATTGCGGCGGCAGCGGCACGGGAGTGGCGGTGGCGGGCTTGCTGGTCGCCTCGGCATGCGCTTGCTGAATCGGTGTGTCGGCACAGGCGGCCAGCAGCACGGTGAGCGCGGCAGTGCCCAGATAATGAGCGGTCTTGCCTGAGCGTCGAATGGTTATCGGCATTGATTGTTTCCGGCTGGTTTGCATCGCTCCAACTCTACCATGCACGCTCAGTGGTCTGTCACGGCTTGATGCTCGCATGGCTGTTGGTCTGGCCAGGTGCTAGTATGGCCGGCCCGGAAATAACAAGGACTCCTCGATGCCGGCTCCACGGCTTGATCATGACGCCATAGAACATCGTCGCGAGCGCGTTCTCGCCAGGGGGCTGAATCAATGGCCACAGGAGGAGGCGGAGGATCGGTCCCAGTTGGCACGTCACGGACGCTGGCTGGCCGAGCTTGACGGTGTGGCTCGTCTGAATCACCCGTTTTACCCCCTGGTGTTGCCGGTGGATCGTGGCTTCAGCCCGCGAATGGCCTATTACTTTCAGCTTGGCGATTACGAGCAGGCGGATCTGCGGTTGCTTGACGAAATGCTCGTGCCTGGGGACCGGGTCATGGAATGCGGGGCGGGAGCGGGCGTGACCGGCTCCTTCGCAGCCATGCGATCGGGTCATCCGGTGGTGGTGGTGGAGCCCAATCAGGCCTTGTATGACATCATCCGTCGCACCTTTGCCGCCAACGATCAGGAACTGCTGCTGGTCGAAGCGGCGGTGGTGGCCGACGCCCATGGAGCGGGTCAGATCGAGCTGGGCATCTACGACGAATACTGGTGGAGCAGTGCGCTGCTGCCGGCCGCGGCTGATCGCAGGATACACGT